>JANQET010000087.1 GCA_028278265.1 Myxococcota bacterium | reverse complement strand
CGGTGTGTAGCGCAGGGCGTCGATATTGAACTCGACGGGCACGTGATCTTCGAGGGCGACCAGCCGGCGTGAGAGTCGGGCGCTCTCCTCGTGCTCGGTCAGCCGTTTGGCGAGTGCTTTGGACTTGAGCGACTCCCGGCTGGCCATCAGTGCGTCCAGGCTGCCGTATTCGTTGAGCAGGGGCGCGGCCGTCTTGGGGCCCACGCGCGGGACACCGGGAATGTTGTCCGAACTGTCACCGACCAGGGCCAGCAGATCACCGATTAATTGCGGGGGCACGCCCCATTTTTTCTCCACAGCCGGCGCATCGAAGAGGCGATTCTTCATCGTGTCGAGCATCACCACCTGGGGGCCCACCAACTGGGTGAGATCCTTGTCGCCGGAAATGATCACCACCTCCAGCTCGGCTTCCAGCGCCACACGGGTGGCCGTGGCGATGATGTCGTCGGCCTCATAACCGTCCTGCTGCAAAATGGGCAGGTCGAATCCCTCGAGCAGCTCGGTGACCAGGGGAAACTGGGCCTTCAGATCCTCGGGCAGCTCCGGACGATTGGCTTTGTATTCCGGGTAGATCTCTTTGCGAAAGGTCGGTGTCTTGGAGTCGAGCGCCATCGCCACGAACACCGGCTGCTTCTCCTTGAACAGGGCGGTGAGCATGTTGGCGACCCCGAATACCGCGCCGGTCGGCGTCCCGTCGGCTGCCGAGAGAAACCCCATCGAGTAGTAGGCACGGAAGATATAGGAGGAGATATCGACGATGTAAAGCGTCTTGTCTGCATCGGTGTTCATGCTGGTCTCTTTCATAATCAAAAGGGGTAACGAATCAATCGGGCAGGGTCAACGGTCGGCCGATTCGGCAGCGGAAATTCTCAGACGGCACAACCTGTTTTCAGGGACTGAATCAACCGCTAGCGGCACACATTCCAGTACTGATCAGTGGATGTGGCCTTGATGCGGCATTGGGCGACTTCCTGGAAAACCCCTTCTTTCTTGGCGTCGGCCACGCACTTGTCGACGGCTTCCTTTTTCTTGCCCACGGCCTCCCCGGCTTTCTTTTTGGCATCTGCCACGGCCTTGTCTTTTTCCGGACCGATCTTCTTCAGCTCCTCCGCGTATTTCTTCTTGGTCGCCTCTTTGCGCGACGCGTAATCCTCTTCCAACTTTTTCTTTTGAGCGGCAAAATCCTCTTCTTCTTCTGCCTCGTCTTTTTTGCCTTTTTTCTTTTTCTTTTTCTTGCCTTTATCTTCTTCCTTGGCTTTGGCCTCTTTTTCTTCGAGCTCTTTGAGCTTGGCAGCCAGCTCGTCGTCCCAGTTCTTCAGATCCCTCTCCTGGCGCTCGCCCAGTCTCTTTTTCTTATCGGCGAAATCGGTCTCTATTTTCGTGACCAGGGCATCGGCTGGCTTGAGCTCGATTTTGCCCCTCAACTTGACGAGATTCTCGCACATCTGATTGAGCTCTTCATCTGTCGCCTGAGGGACACATGACGTCGCAACAACTCCCCAAAGAAAAACGAGTAGAACAGTGAAGAATGCCTTTTTCATCTCTTCCTCTCCTAAAAGCGCACTTTGCGCGCGCGGTTTCTCCACGGAAAGCGGCCCCAAGTGCCGCCGTGCCCGCAGTTGTTACATTTTTTTAATGACAGCCTCGACTATAATCGATTCTCGCACAATTGTGGAGCACGAATCTGCACCTCGTTTTACATCTGCGCTAACAGCCTAGAATCAAATGCGAAAAGTTCGGCGACCGCTTTATTCCGTCTCGTTCGGCTTGCAACCCGCCTCGTTTGGGAGATACTAGGGTCGCCATGACTGAACAACCCATTATCCAAGCGGCGCGCAATCAACCGGTACAAACCACTCCGATCTGGATGATGCGCCAGGCCGGACGTTTTCTACCGGAATATCACGAGACAAAAGAGAAAGCCGGTGGTTTTCTCGGACTCTGCAAAATCCCGGAATACGGTGTGGAGGTGGCGCTACAGCCGATTCGCCGGTTCGATCTCGACGCGGCGATCCTCTTTTCGGATATCCTCATCCCGGCAGAAGCGATGGGACTGGAGCTGACCTTCAATCCCGGGCCGGTGTTTGCCCGACCCGTGCGCCAAGAGGCCGACGTGGATGCATTGATCGTGCCTGATCCGTTGAGCGCCATGCCTTTTGTGATGGAAATGCTGACCACCCTGCGGCAGACGCTGCCCGCTGAAAAAGCGATCATCGGCTTTTGCGGTGCGCCGTACACGGTGGCGAGCTACATGATCGAAGGCCGCTCTTCGCCCAATCTGGAACATACCCGCACGATGCTCTACAGCCGACCGGATCTGCTGCACCGCTTGTTGGAAAAGGTCACGGCGACCAACTTGCATTACCTACAAGCCCAAGTGCGCGCCGGAGCCGAAATCATCTCCCTGTTCGACTCTTCCGCATACTCCCTGCCGCCGGTGGCGTATCAGGAATTCGCCCTGACCTATGCCCATCAAATGATCAGCGCATTGAGCGAAACCGGCGTCCCGATCATCTACTTTGCCCCCGGATCCATGGCCCTGCTCGAACAGATGGCCACTTTGGGGGCGCAGGTGATCGGCGTGGACTGGCGCATCGGGCTGGGCAAGGCGCGCAAGCGACTCGGTGCGGAACAGGCCGTTCAAGGCAACTTGGATCCCGCGGCCCTGCTGGGCACCCCGGCAGCGGTCAAAGAGCACGTCCGGCGCATTTTGGACGAGAACGAGGGTCGGCCGGGTCACATCTTCAACCTGGGACACGGGGTGCTCCCCTCCACCCCGCCGGAGAATGTGGAGACGATGGTGGCCGCGGTACGCGGGGAGATCTGACCATGTCGCAGACCATTCCCTGGAGCGATATCACTCCCGATCTACTCGCGCGCTACGCTACCCCGGCACCGCGCTACACCAGCTACCCCACCGCTCCGGAATGGAACGATACCTTTGGTCCCCAACAATTCGCCGCTGCCCTCGATCGGGCTGACCAGGACGACCAATCACCTCTCTCGCTCTATCTCCACCTGCCCTTTTGTCGCGCGCGATGTCTCTATTGCGGCTGCGCCTCCTGGGTCTCCCAATCCACCGATGAGCACAACGCCTATCTCGATGCCCTGGCCGGCGAGCTGACCCAAATCGCCGCGCGCCTGCCCCACCGGCGGCGGATTCGCCAGCTTCACCTGGGTGGGGGTACCCCGACCACCCTCTCCGTGGCGCAGCTCGAACGGCTCCACGGCCTGATCACCGAGCACTTCACCATCGACGCCCAAGCGGAAGTGGCCATCGAAGTGGATCCGGTTGTCACCACCGGCGCTCACATCGACGCGTTGGCCGGCCTGGGCTTCAATCGGATCAGCATGGGGGTGCAAGATTTCAATCCCGACGTGCAGCAGGCGATCGGCCGCCTACAGAGTATCGACATCACCCGCACCCTCTTCGATCAATCGCGCCGGGCCGGCTTTGGCGGCATCAACTTCGATCTGATTTACGGTCTCCCGCGACAGCAGCTCGACCGCTGGAACCAAACGATAGACCAGGTCATCGAGATTGGCCCGGATCGGCTGGCCGTATTCGGCTATGCCCACGTGCCCTGGATGCGCCCTCATCAAAAGGCGTTCGATGCCGAACCGATGCCCGATTCAGCGCTCCGCTTCGAGCTGTTTCGCTCAGCCCACGATCGCTTGGTCGATGCGGGGTACGTCTACATCGGGATGGATCACTTCGCCCGTCCGGATGATGAGTTGGCCAAGGCCTTGGCCGACCGCCGATTGTGGCGCAACTTTCAGGGGTACACGGTGTTTCGCGCGTCGGATCTGGTGGGCCTTGGCGTCACGGCAATCAGCGATCTCTGCGGCTCGTTCGCCCAGAACAATCCGGACCTCAGCCTCTATTCCCAGGCTGCAACAGCGCCGCGACTGGCGACCTACCGGGGCATTGTCACCACGCCGGACGATCGGCTGCGGCGGCATGTGATCACGCAATTGATGTGCAACCTGACCCTCTCTGTCGAATCTGTTGGTCGAGCGTTCGCGATCGATTTTTGGCAGTACTTTCAATCCGAGCGGATCGATTTGAACAGACTCGCTGATGACGGACTGATCGAGCTCGACGAGCATTCGATTGCCGTCACGCCGGCCGGTCGCATCTTCGTCCGCCATGTGGGAAGGGTGTTCGATCGGTTCATCCGGGAACGCAAGAGCGACGGCCCGCGGTTTTCCAAAACGGTGTAAGGCGAGCATGTCCAATATAGTGGTCATCGGCGGCGGGGTGTTCGGGTTGAGCGTGGGGTTCATGCTCAAACGACAAGGCATTTCAGTCACCGTGCTCGAGAGCGAGCCCCGTGCCGGAGGGAAGGCACAAACCGTGGTCGCCGATGGGTTCACCTGCGAGGAGGCGACCAACGGGTGGCTCGACAAAGAACCGGCCATGCGCACCCTGCTCGACGATTTGCAGCTCTCCGGTCAACTGCTCCCCTGCGATCCGGCGGCCGAACGACGCTTTGTCTTTCGCCGGGGGGAGTTGCGCCAAATCGAGATGCACCCCCTGAAGTTCATGCTCTCGTCGCTCCTGCCCCTCTCGGCCCGTTTGCGCTTGGCCGTGGAGCCGCTGGTACCCAAATCCCGACTCAATGGGGACGAGACCCTGGCCCATTTTGCCGATCGTCGGTTGGGCAAGACAGCGCGAGAGATCCTCGTCGGCCCGATGGCCTCCGGGGTCTATGCCGGCGATCCGTCGTTGATGAGTCTCAAGTCCTGTTTCGGGAAAGTGTACGAGCTCGAGCGTCAGTACGGCAGCCTGATCAAGGGGATGATCGCGCTCAAGAAACAAAAGAAAGCCGCTGGTGAAGACCCGGCGACCGTGCAGGCCGGGCCCTCCGGACGGTTGACCAGCCTGCGGGGCGGCATGAGCCAGCTGATCGGCGCCCTGGTTGACGTGCTCGGGGATGACCTCCACACCAGCTGTCCTGTCTCAGTTGTCCGGCCCACTGCAACGGGGCAATTTGAAATCCGCTCGACCGGACATGCGCCGATCGTCGCCGACGTGGTGATCTCCGCGGCACCGGCCTGGGCAGCCAAAAACTACCTCGCGCCCTTGGATGACAAGGCAGCGCAGGCGATGGGTCAAATCCCCTACCCCGCCCTGGACGTGGTCTGCCTGGGATTCGAAAAGAAACACGTTGAGCGCCCCATCGACGGTTTCGGCTTCCTGGTGCCCCGGCATCAGGGCAAGACCATTCTCGGCTCCCTTTGGACCTCCTCGATCTTCGATGGCCGGGCGCCGGATGACCACGTTTTGATGCGCACGATGATCGGCGGCATGCTCGAGCCACAAGTGGCCGGCTGGTCCAACGCCCAGCTGATCGAGACCGTCCGTCGGGATTTGGAAGACATCGTCGGGGTGTCCCGGTTGCAAGAGCCCGCTTTTCTGCGCGTCTTCAGGCACAAGCTGGCCATTCCTCAATACCACGTGGGACACGAGGAGCTGCTCAAGAGCATCCGAGGCGCCGAACAGCGGTCCCCGGGGTTCTTTGCCGGTGGCAATGCGGTTGGCGGCATCGGGGTGATCGATTGCGTTCGTGAATCGTCGGTTTTGGCGCATCGGGTGATTGACTATCTGCAAGAGCGATAGGCCGGACGACTCAAATTTCAACTTTGGTGAATTTGAAGAAGTAGGTCACGATCAACCCGACGGCAAACCCGACTGCCAGGTTGGTCACCAGGGAGACTGCGAGCATCGCGATGACCACGAATAGATCGGTTCGACGGTTCACATCGAGAATCATCAACGCCAGCTGAGCACCCGCAAAACAGAGCAGCGCCCCGAGAACCGAGAGGGGCAGCAAACCGAAGACGGCCACTGCGCGGTCACCGAGGAGCAGGCCCAGCGCCAACAGCACGCCGCCGATCATCAGGTTGGAACCGGCGCTCCTCGCACCGAACCGGTAGTGCGCGGCCAGCCCCCCGGCGCCGTGACACAAGGGCATCCCGCCCAACAGACCGGTGACCAGGTTGGCCAGCCCCATTGAAAGCGCCAGTGCTTTGGGGGATGAGCGGCGGGCCTCGGCCTCGCCGAAATAGGAACGGGTCAAATCGGCTTGGGCGATAATCGCGTTGCCCAGGGTCATCGGCAACTGGGGCAGCGCAAGGGTCGTCAAACCGAGGATCCAAATCGAGGCATCGGGGATTCCGTAGGGCAAGAACCGAGGCAGGTGGATCCCGACGTGAAAATCATTGAACAATCGCCACCCGCCCAAACAGAGTCCGGCGATCGCGCCCAAGCCGACGACCACCAGGGCGGCCGGAGTCCGGCGATTGCTCAGCAGCAGGAAGATGACGATGATCGCCCCGACGCCCAAAATGATGCCGATGGGGAGCGGGCCGATCGCGCTCACCGACAAAAACGGCTCGGCGCTATGTTGCAGTTGCTGAAATTTGGTCTCACCGAGGATGAACCGCAGCCCCTGGTTGAACAGCAACACGCCGGTGGTCAGCTGCACCCCGCGAACCGTTGGTTGGGGCACGAGCTGGCGAATCCAGTTGATCCCGCCCAGTAGTGCTAGGACGATCAGTATGGCGCTCATCCACAGACCGGCAGCAGAAATCTGCAGGGGCTCGAGGGCGCTGACGATGGCGTAGGCGCTGATCATTTTCATCGGTTGGACCGGTACGGTGATGCGAAAATAGAGCCCGGAGAGAACATAGAACAACCCGCAGGTCACGAACACTGCTGTGGCGTCCAGTCCATTGATCAGGATCAATCCCAAGGCCAGGGGCAGCAGCGTACCCATGTCTCCCAGGGACCCGGCCAACTCGTGTCGATCGAAATGCAATCTCATCGGTCCCGTATCTTATTGGGAAACGGGCCGCTTGCGCCACTTTTTTCCCGCTGCTTCTCTCCGGGCCGGGGGCGGCGGGGTCGAACACCCGGTTGAACAGTTGGATTGAATGTGGTTCAATATCGCCAACAAGGATTCATCCAAGTTATGGCAACTATGGGTTTGAGCGCAATGACAGGCTCATCTTTGCAGGCTCGTGTGGGGGCGTTGTCCAATCGTCTGAAGGGGAGAGATCCAGGCAATCCGCCGGCAGACCACCACACTGTTCTTTCAGCGCTGAGGGCAAGAATCAATGACAGAGCTAACGTTCGAAATGATCATGGTGATGTCCATTATCGGAGTCGTGATTTTTCTCTTTGTGGTCGAGTGGTTTCGGGTCGATGTGGTGGCGATCATGATGATGGTGGTTCTGCCCCTCCTCCAGTTGGTCACCCCCAAGGAAGCGTTTATCGGCCTGAGCAGTAATGCTGTCGTCTCCATCATCGCGGTGATCATCATCGGCGCCGGATTGGATCGCACCGGGGTGATCAACAAGCTGGTCGCCCCGATCATGCGCATCGCCGGGGCCAGTGCCAATCGCATCATCATTGCCATTTCGTTAACAGTGGCGACGATCTCAAGCTTCATGCAGAATATCGGCGCTGCGGCGCTGTTTCTGCCGGCGATTCAACGCATCAGCAAAACCCAAAAAATTCCCATCTCCAAAATCCTGATGCCAGTCGGCTTCTCCGCCATTCTCGGTGGAACAATCACCCTGGTTGGGTCGAGCCCGTTGATTCTGCTCAACGATTTGTTGCTGCCGTACGAGCTCGAACCGTTCAATCTCTTCGACGTGACCCCGATTGGGCTGGCCCTGGCCGTGGCTGGGATCGCCTGTTTCGTCATCTTCGGGCGCTTCATTCTCCCCCAGAGCAAGGAGGAAGACTCAGCCGAAGAGGAGAAGCAGAATGTGGAGCACATTCTCTCTAAAGTCGGACAGATCTGGGAACTGAAGGTGGCGAAAAACGATGCTGTCCAAGAGGGGCTGCTGACCGTTGAAGACCTGCGCAAGCGCTATCTGGCCAACACCTTGGCGATTGCCGAATCCACCAAGGAGAAGACCATCAGCCCGGCCGGTGATATCGTCGTTCACCCCGGGGTTGATTTGGTGGCCATTGCCCATGAGAAAGATATTCGCCGGATGGCCAGGCAGGAGGGGATGGAGGTCAAGAAGACCATCGAGGTCTTCAAAAAGGACGTGGGCGAGCAATCCGCGGCCACGGTCGAGGCGGTGGTGGCCCCCCGGTCTCCCCTGATCAATAAGACGCTCCATGAAGTGGCTTTTGAACATCACTACCAAGTGACCCCGTTGGCCGTCTTTCGGCACGAGGACACCTATCGATCCGAGATCAGCGAGATCCCGCTCAGGGTGGGTGACACGATTTTATTGCACGGCACCTGGGGCCGGCTTCAAGCGCTGCAAAAAGAGGGCTCCCTGCTGTTCGCCACCCCCCTCGACGTGGAACTGATGCGCCCGCAAAAAGCCGCCATTGCACTCTTCTGGCTCGTTACGGCGCTGGTGATGGTGATCGTGTTCAAGATTCAGCTATCGGTCTGCTTGATGACCGGCGCCCTGGGCATGATCGTCACCCGGGTGCTCAGCATCGACGAAGCCTATCGAGCGGTGGACTGGCGCACGATCTTTCTGTTGGGCGGTCTAATCCCCCTGGGCATCGCCACCGAAAAGACCGGCACCGCGGCGTGGATTGCCCAATCGGTCTTCGCACTGATCGGCGACGTCAGCCCCATTGTGCTGCTGACCGTGATCGGCGTGCTGGCCACCTTCTTCACCCTGGTCATCTCCAATGTCGGTGCGACGGTGTTGCTCGTCCCCCTGGTGGTCAACATGGCCAACGCGGCCGGCGCCGATCCGCGCATGGCCGCTTTGGTGGTGGGACTGGCTACCAGCAACTCGTTCATTCTGCCGACCCACCAGGTCAACGCCCTGTACATGGGCCCCGGGCGATATCGCAGCGTCGATTTCATGAAGGCCGGCGCGCTGGTCAGCGTGGTCTTTCTTGTCGTCATGATTGGAATGATCTCACTTATCTACGGCATCTAGCCAAAAAGGAGGCAACAAGATATTTTTCGACATCAGCTTTGCCTTTGGAGTACAAGGAGGGCCGGTGGAATGAAACCAACCCCCAAGGCCCGGCCATGAGCAAAGCACAGCTGACCCGAATCAGAGCGTCCGCGAAATTACACAACGCGCGCCAGGGGATGCCGGGAGCCGGACAATGACTGCCATTTCGATTCTCGGTGGGGGGCCGGCGGGATTGGCAGCCGGCTATTTTGCCCAACGTGCCGGACTTCCCTTTCGCGTATTCGAGGCCACCTCGCGAACCGGTGGCAACTGCAAAACATTTGCACAAGGTGATTTTCTGTTTGATTCCGGAGCTCACCGATTTCACGACAAATCACCACAAGCCACTGCTACGGTAAAATCGCTGATGGGAGGAGATCTCGAACGGGTCGATTCCCCCAGCCAGATCTTCGTCGACGGCCGATTTGTCGATTTTCCCCTCTCCCCCCTCGACCTGTTGCGCAAAATCGGTGTCAGCGCCTTCACCCTGGCCGGATTGGATCTGGTTCGATCTCGGCTCACCGAGCGTGCCACACCAGTCAATTTTGAGCAGTTTGCCATTCGAACTTACGGCCACCGCCTGGCCCGCATGTTTCTGCTCAACTACACCGCCAAGCTCTGGGGTCGACACTGCCGGGAGCTCTCGTTGGCCATTGCCGGTCGGCGCTTGCAGGGACTCGATCTGCAGACCCTGATTCGCGAGGCTATTTCGGGCAAGAAAGCCAAAACACGCCATCTGGACGGCGCGTTTTACTATCCCCAAAGTGGGGGCATCGGCGCGATCACCGATCGCCTGGCCGATGCCTGTGGCTGGGACAACCTCGAAACCAACGCCCCCATTACCCGTGTTTTTCACAACGGTAACCAGATTACCCGGGTGCGGATCGGTGGTCGTGAAGAGTTGAATGTGGGACAACTGGTCAGCACCCTACCCCTCAATCGGTTGATCCAAATGTTGGATCCCAGTCCCCCCGAGGAGGTGGTATCATTGGCCAACTCGCTCTCTTTTCGCCATTTGCGACTGGTGGCGCTGTTTTTACGACGTCGTCGGATGACCCCCAATGCTTCGATCTATTTTCCACAGGTCCACATTCCGTTCACCCGCTTGTGTGAACCGATCAATCGAAACGAGCGGATGGCCCCTACTGGTCAGACCTCTCTGGTGGTGGAGATTCCGTGTGATCCCGGTGATGCATGGGACAGGTTAGCGGACGAACCGCTCACCGAACGGATAACCGACGTGATAATCCGGTTGGGGTGGGTCTCCCCATCAGATATTTGCGGTTCTGCTGCACAGAGATTGTCCTGTGCCTATCCGGTGCTCGACACCGCTGCCCCTGCAAAATGTGCCATGTTAATTGAATATTTGGAAAAATTTGAAAACCTGTATATCACAGGGAGAAATGCACTGTTTGAATACTCCCATTTGCACGACTTGATGGACAGCGGAAAACGGATAATCGACCGTGTGGCCGCTGATTCACCTCACCACTAACTGCCAACTGAATTGCCATCATCCATCGAGCACCATGATAACCAATCAAATTATTTAAATTTTTTCTAAAACAAACCCTTTAGATTAGTTCTATAAATAGCAACACTGTTGACATAATGAGAAAGACAACTTTTTTATTAGACGTCTCTAACACATGTTGACATTCCTATAAAAAGAAGCTAGCCCATAAAAAAGGAGTTCCGTAATGAGTAAAATTCTGATCTATCGCCCTGCTCCTTCGAACCATTCCAAGTGGGATCGACCATTTTCAGATGCGGGCCATTCAACCTCAACACTGCATTCGACTGATGAGGTGTTGGAGTGTTTGAATGGGGAGATCTTTGATCTGCTGGTGATCTACTTGGGGTACAACGGGGATGATCGGGCATTCATTACCTCCTGTCGCGAGCGGTTTCCCCAGCTGCCGATCGTGGTGGTCGATGGACCGGCGAGCCGGCTCTCGGCCCGCGCTGCCGGCGAATTGGGCGTGACGGAGTATCTCAAGCAGTCCGCAGAACCAGAGACCGTTTTACTACACGCAGAAAAGGCGCTCGAGGCTGCCCGCATTCGGGCAGAGCACGCCTACCTGGTCGATCAGATGCTCGAGGGGGAATCCGATGTGACCATCGTCGGGCGCTCGCTGGCAATGGAACACGTCAGAGAATTGATCGTCAAAGTCTCCCGGAGCCGATCGAACGTCCTGCTCATCGGGGAGAGCGGCACCGGCAAGGAGCTGGTGGCACAGGCGATTCATCAGTCCGCCACCGAGCGGGGAGCTCCTCCGCTGATCAAGGTCAATTGCCCGGGCATTCCGGCTCAACTGTTCGAATCGGAGCTGTTCGGACACATGAAAGGGTCGTTCACCGGAGCGATTGAATCGCGCAAGGGCAAGTTCGAGCTCGCCGGACAGGGCAATATCCTGCTGGATGAGGTGTCTGAGCTCCCCTTGGATCTACAGGCCAAACTCCTGCGGGTGCTCGAATCTCGCCGATTCACCAGAGTCGGTGGCACCGACGAAATCGAAACCCAGGCCCGGGTGATCGCCGCGACCAACCGGGATTTGTCCCAAATGGTCAGCGAAGGTGCGTTTCGGGAAGATCTGTTTTACCGGCTCAATGTTTTTCCCATCACCCTTCCCCCCCTGCGCAACCGCCGGCAAGATATCCGCGAGACCGCGCTGCATCTGCTCTGCCATATCGGCAGCTCGTGCGGGCTGGTGGCCAAGGGCATCGCCCGGGAAGCGATGAAGGCGCTCGAATCGTACCATTGGCCGGGAAACGTGCGGGAGCTGCGCAACATCCTGGAGCGGGCCCTGGTGCTGGCCGGTGGCGGCATTGTGCAACTCGAGCACCTGCCCTGGGAGATGCAGGAGACCAGTACCGACCTGCCAGCGAACGAGGGTCGGTTCAACGCCTTGATCGAGGCCTACAAAAAAAAGCTGATGCTCGAATCCCTCAGAAGACACGGCTGGGTCAAAAAAGAAGCCGCCCGGGAGCTGGGCCTGACCCAGCGGGCGTTCAGTCACTATGTCAACCGACTCTCCCTGGATCACCATCGCCACCCCGCTCATCAACTGACGACAACCCGCGCCCCAGCAGAATCCGCCATCCGCTGAAAGGACAAACGATGCCCGGTAAACGAAAAAAGCGATCATCCCATCGACGAATCGTCTCAACCTCTGTGTCCCAGCGAAAAAAGATCTGGGAGGTGAATCCAAATCTTCACTGCTCCATTATCGGGACCTGCCTGTCGCTGACCGATTTGCGCGCGATTGCCCGACGGGCTGGGGTTCATTTTCCGCGACAAACCACCGAACACGAAATACACGCCACTTTTGCCAAAGAAGTAGAATCCCCCTCCAGGATTTCCAAGTTGGTGGATCGAACGCTGGAAAAGAAGCACCGGCGAGCACTTGCACTGTTTCGAAGCGCACAATCGATCACCGAGCTCGAACGGTTGTGGCAGGAAGCATCGGAGCGAGGTGACATCGCAGGCGGATACTGGGCGGCGATGAGCCACCCGTTGCTCAGCGGGGAACTCAAAGCCACCATTTACGGTGAAGTGCACATGCTCTCCCACGTGTTAGGTGCTTCGAGACGGTTGGATTTGCGCAAACTACAAAAAATGGAAGCCCATTGTGCCACCCTCGAAGACAAGCTGTCCCAGACGAAAATAGTCTACCGAAAGCGACTGAAGAACCGCGATCAGGTAGTCTCCGAGATGAGCGGTCGACTTCTCAGCCTGGCATCGGTTGAGCGCAAGCTCTCCCTGGCCACAGATAAGCTGCTGGAAGTCAAAAGGAATTCCGGTGTCGACATACTCGAAAACCGCGTTCGACAGCTCGAATCGGCGTTGGCGCGGGAACGGGCCGCGAAAGAGTTGGCCGAGGCCGAGCTCGACCGAAATGCAACCCTGCTCGAAGAGGAGCGTCGGCTGAGATCAGTTGCCGATGCACAAAACGAACTGTTGGCCGAGGAGAACGGGTTGCTTGAACAAGAGCTCCTCTCAGCCCTCGCTTGTCAACGGGATGGGTCGGATTGCAGTAGCGCTGTCCCGACGCAGGGCGAGGATCTGTGCGGAAGGAAAATCATGTATGTCGGTGGTCGCAGCCACCTTGTCCGCCATTACCGCGCACTGGTCGAGCGTCGCGGCGGGGAATTTCTCCATCACGACGGCGGTATCGAGCAATCCATCGAGATGCTCAAACGATCGATGACCAGCGTGGACGCGGTGATCTGTCCGATTGACTGTGTGAGCCACGGTGCCTGCCAGAGTGTCAAACAGACCTGCAAACACTTGGCCAAACAGTTCATCCCGGTGCGCAGCTCCGGCCTCTCCTCATTTGCCCGCGGCATCGAAGCAATTGCCTGATGGCGCTCAACGGCCCACCTGAAAAACCCAACCAGCGACTGTCAACTAAGTTGACAAAAGAAAGATAACACACTGATATTTTTGTATTAAGCAGTTAAAGAATCGGCACCAGATCACGCAACTCAGTTTTCAGGGCGTCATCAACAGCGTTCGTTGAGAAATTCGATGATCTCCCTCGCGGTCGGAGGGCAGCCGTCTACAAAACGGGTCATTCCGGCGGTGCAGGTGCCGATACCTACCCCTGATCCGGATCGGTTCAGATAGCCCTGGCCGATGGCCAGCTTGGTCTCCAGCGCGCCGAGACCCATCGGTTGGCTGTCCAGTCGCTCCAGGGCATGGATCAGCCCGCCCAAACACGCCGAGCAAGCGCCATTTTCATCGACCCAGCGATCGATCAGCCGCTGCACTCGACCGGGAACGACCAGTGGGGTCGCCACGGTCGGCTGGTTCAGCTCGAGCACCTGTGCGCTCGAGAGGTCGTCACTATCCACCCCCAATTGACCGGCGATCTGAATGTAATCGATTTCACTGGGCTGGTATCCCAGCAATCCGGCGGCATAGGCGTCGATCAGCACCGGATCCGTGCCGGCAATCAGTCGGTTCATCTCCACCGGGGTGCCCCCCTCCTCATGGGATAAGTCCCCGATCAAACCGTCCACGAGAACGAGATCGGTCTTGAGCGCTTTGTTGAGCAATGCGATCGGCCGGTGCAGGCCGACGGTGTGGTATCGTCTTTTCTCAGCATCGGGGATACACCCCTTCAGGTTTTTCAGCGCACAGGTCAGCCGGGTTTGACAGTGGGCCTTGAGCACCGGAACATTGATCAAATGATCGAGCTCGAGCGCTCGCTCACAGATCGCAACCGTCTCTTTGCCGACGGCCACCCGTCGCACGGCGTCCTCTTTCAAATCAATCAGCGGCACCCCGAATTCCCGGGAGAGCGATTCGTACCCGGCGACGCGATAAGCCTCTTTGGTACAGTCGCCCAACCAGGCACTCTCCAAAATCACCAACTTGTTGAAGCGATGGTGTTGCAGGTAGCGGATCAGCTCCCCGACGACGCGGGGGTCGGTTGTCGCTCCGGAATCGGCTGACTTGGCCACCACCAGGTTGGGCTTGATGCCGATCGTCCCGTTGGGATCGAGTCGATCGGCAATGCCCACAGCATCGAGAACCAGCGGTACCAATTCTTGCGGGTGGTTGCCGTACGCGACGACGATGGCAGATGGGTCCATGAGCGAAATATACCCTGATTCATCCCAATGTGCGGGGAAAAGTGGTATTCTCCTCAGCCAAAGGAGACCCAATGAAAAAATGGGGCATTATCCCGGTGATTTGTGGTCTGCTCCTGTCGGTTCAAGGGGGTGCCGGGGCATCCCAGCTGGTCACGGCCGGCGCCAAGGCACTAGATGCTGCCGAAGCTGAGTTGGATCGACTGCCGACCGATGATCAGCAGGCCGCCGCCGGAGAGATCGCTCAGGCGCGACGGTGGATCAAAGAGGGCAGGATGCTGCTCCAAGAGGGCAAGATCGGCAGCACCGCCGTGCTCATCGAGCGGTTGACCCCCCAGTTGACTTTGATCCGACTGCTGATCGCGACCAGCCGCGCCTGGGACGAAACAGACCGGGTGGGCCACGAACTGACTTCGGCCAAACAAAAACTCCAACAATTGCGTGTGCGCCACAACCGCCTGATGCGCTGGTTGCACGGCGGCCGGCTGACCGACGCGACCGCCCGAGAGGGGAGTCACCCATGAGGATCATCGCGGCCATCCTGCTGGGGATCCCGGTGCTGGGCTGTGCCGTGGCGACCCCCCCGCCCTCATTTGGTCAGCTGGAGAGCTTTGTCGAGGCGGGACGCATCGAAAAAGTGAACGGGCCGGCTCCCCTGGCCTGGTCCGAGGGGTTGCGCTACTGGTCGTTGGCCGAAGAAGCGCTGGACCGAGGGAAACTGGATCAGGCGGATCGCTACGCGCAATTGGGCATCATTCAGCTCAAAATCGCCCTGGCCGATGCCAAACAGGTGGCCGCTCGCAAGCGTTGGTCTGAGCTCAAAGCCGAACTGCTCACAATTGAAAAAGAGATCGAGCGCACCGCCCATGCAACCGAGCAGATGGAGGTCGAGCTCGAGCGCATCCGGTTGAGGCGTCATCTGGTATCGGTGGTACAGAAAACCCGGCGCCAGGCAGCTGCACAAGAACTGACCACCGAGCAAAGACTCTCACCGGAAAAACACGAAGAGCTGCGTGCGGCCCGCCGGGAAGTGGGCTGGCAGTTGATTCATCGGGCCCGGGTGTGGCGATCGATGATCGACGTGTGGACCGTCCACGCCGGCGTGGCGGGCCAGACCCTGTCTCAGGTGGACGCGGCCCTGGAGCGGGCGCTCAACCATTTGAAAAACGGCGCGCTCGTCGATGTGCAACAAAATGTGGAACAAGTGGCGATCGAAGCGCGACGGGTGATCACTGACCGATTAGAGCTCACCGGAGCACCGGTGATACTGCCGGGCGAGCCGGTTCTTCAGGAGCTCGAAGCTGCTGGATTTACCGTCACCTCCGAGGAATACGGTACGGCGATCACCATCCCGGCGTTCGGCGTTGTGCGCAACCGATTGACCAAACGCCAGGAGAAGAAGCTCGCCCCGCTGGGACAGATCGTCAAAGACCGGGACCTCCAGTTGATGGTTCTCACGACCGGTGGGGGATTTCACCGACCCAAGCAGGCCCAGCAGAAGAGTGACGAGATGGCAGCGACGATTACAAAATCCCTGATTCGTTCGGGACTTCGCGCCGAGCGGATCACCCCCGTGGGATGTGGATTCACTGCGCCGCTCGCCGCATTGAGAGAGAAATCACACCCCTTTGCCGTTCTACTCGTTTTGCGATTGAAGGAAAAATGACCCGACTCCCCGACTGGCTCACCATAATCACACTACCCATGCCATCCACCCTCGGCCAGGTGCACGTCTACCTGATCCGCGGCCCGTCCGGAACGGCATTGATCGACACCGGATTTCGCGATGCTTCCAGCCGCAAGGCGCTCGACCGCCAGCTCAGTAGCGCCGGACTGGAGTTGAGCGATATCGACACCCTACTGTGCACCCACCACCATGCGGATCACGCCGGTTTGGGCCGACTGTTTTCCGATCTCGGCGCCCGAACGTTGCTCTCTGCCGAAGACGCTGATTCGCTGCGGTTGTTCTACGAACATCCGGATCTGGATCGGGAGCGGGCCACTTTTCATGGGCAACACGAAGTGCCGGAAGGGTTTATCGAACGGGTCTCGCCGATGTTTCCCTATTTTCGCTCCTTGGGCACGATGTTCACACCGTCCGAGCTCCTGCAAGACGGCCAATCGGTCGACCTGGCAGGGATTCGCTTCGAGGTGTTGCGCACCCCGGGCCATACCAGGGGGCATCTGTGTCTCTATCAACCGGAGACAGGGTTGGTGTTCACCGGCGATTGCGTCATCTCCGACGAAGTGACCCACATGTCCAGGCGTCCCGAAGTCCAAGGCACCGATCCTTTGGGTGGATTCGTCCACTCCCTCGAGCGGCTGGGCCGGCTGGATTGTCGTCTGGCGCTGCCGGGTCACGGCGAGGTGATCGAAGACCTGGCGTCGAGGACAAAAGAAATTCTCGCTCACCACGAGCAGCGACTGGCCCAAGTCGAAGAGGCGCTGGGGACCACTCCCCGACCGGCCTTTGACATCACCGAAAAGGTGATGGGAGCGCGCCCCAAGGCAGTGGCAATCTGGCTGGCCCTCTCCCAGACCCTGGGCTATCTGGAGCACTTGCTCCATTGTGGTCGCGCCGAAGAGGTGATCGTCGAGGGCAAGATCCGCTACCGAACGACACCGGACTAATCGAAGGAGATGGGTGAGATGTCCCTATTCTGCACCACGCTCGATACGAGCAATCCCGAGGAGATCGTCGCGTTCGAGCAGGCGCAGTACACGGCCTTCGAACAGACACAGATTCGAACCCTGGATATCATCTGGGAGTGTGATCATCGTCACCGCCGGCTCAAATCCCGGTTGCCCTATGACCGCCAAGAGGTGTTCGTCGCCTGGTTCGAGCGGCGAATCGTGGCCGGCTTTGCCGTCAATCGCGATTTAACCGGGGAGCTGCAATTGGAGGTCACCGGCTTTACCGTCGACAAATCAGAGCCGGATATCTGCGAAGGGATCGGCCTGTTTTGCCTGCAGTTCTACGCCGGGGACGCGGTGATCATTGCCGAACTGTGTGACCATGCGCTCGGTCGATTGCGGGAGCAGGGTATCCGAAAAATGTACGGCACCTGTTCTGTGGGCCGGCTGCGCACCTACAAGATGATGGGATTCGAGCTGCTCGACAAAACCGATTTTCACGGCGAACAAAAATGTCTCATCCTCCAAGATGTGACCACCGCAGTCGTCCCTCACGTCCTACGGTCTTAGCGATTAAGCCAACCCGCAAATTGAGCGACACTGGTCATTTTTTCATCATGTGCTAGGGTTGATGCACAACATCATGTCATGGAGGAGGAGTCACAAATGTCGTTGAATTTTCGCGGATCTTTCGTGTTTTTACTCTTGCTCGCAGCAGTGTCCCTGGGATGCGGCAGCATGAACCGACCGGTCGCCAACCCCCAGCCGGACAGCGGACCCGGACCGGATCAAGCCCGGATCTACTTCACCCTTTCACAGGTTTTTCCCGGGGGGCAAGCGTTTGTTCTGCAGCGGGATGAGCTCATCGGGTACGTGCGCAACCGGCAATACTTCTACGTTGACGTGCCTGCCGGCCCGCACCTGTTCATGCTCGTCTCAGAGAATACCGAGGGGCTCAAGGGCAATTTCGATGGCGGCAAGACCTACTACGTCCACCTGTTTGTCACGCCGGGATTCGGTTCGACGCGGGTGTACTGGAAACCGATGGCTCCCGGGGAGGAAAACTGGGACAAGCGACACGAATGGATCGACGCCTGCACCCGAATGGAGCTGATACCGGAAAAAGCGAGCGCGTGGGAAGAGAAGTACGCAGAGGCGAATGCCAATCGGTTGGCCAAGTACGAGTCCGGTGAGATCGAAGTGGCCGAGATGGGCCCACAGAACGCCGAATAGTCTTTCCCCCTACCGCCGCCCGCACTCCTTTTATATGGGATCCCAATTTACGTTCGCGTTCGTATTCACCTGTGCTAAGATGCGCAACGCACGATGATCCCTGATGAGGAGGTTAGCGATGTCTACACTGGTTGATCAGTTCATCGAGATGGTTCAAATTGATTCTGAATCGGGAAACGAAGCAAAAATGATGGCCTATCTAAAGGCCCAGGCGACGGAGATGGGGGCGCAGGCCGAGCTCGATCCCTACGGCAACCTAATCGCCAACTTTCCCGCACGAGGATGCAACGACAAAGCGCCGATTCTGTTGTCCTGCCATGCGGACACGGTCCAACCGGGTGTCGGCATCGAACCGGTGGAGGAAAACGGCATCATTCGCTCCCGGGGCAACACGATCCTCGGCGCGGACAACAAGGCGGGCATCGCCGAAGTGTTCGAAGCGCTGCGCACGGCCGAGGTGTTGCCGCCGGTGGAGTTCGCGGTGAGCCGCCAAGAGGAGGTGGGGCTCTACGGCGTGAAGAACATGGATTTCAGCCGCATCACGGCCAAGCGCGGTTTTTTGATGGACGGGGATACGCTGGATACGATCATCATCGGGGGGCCCTCCTACTATGCGATTGACGTCAAGGTCACCGGCAGGGCTGCCCATGCGGGAATGGAGCCGGAGAAAGGGATCAGCGCCATCGCCGGGGCGGCACGGGCTATTGCCGCGTTGAAGCTGGGCCGCATCGATGAGGAGACCACCGCCAACGTGGGGGTCATTCAAGGGGGCATTATTCGCAACGGGGTGCCGGCCACGACCACCTTCCTCGCAGAGTGCCGCTCATCCAACCACGACAAGGCCGCCCAGCTCGCCGAAGAGATGACCCACACGATTCGCTCAAACGCCGAAACCGAAGGGGTTTCGGTCGAGATTAAAACCGACAACTTGTGTCAGGCAGTGAGCATCCCCGAAGATTCCTGGACCGTTCGCATCGCCCAAAAAGCGCTGGCCAAACTGAATATTCAAGCCAAATGCCGCTTCATCACCGGCTTTACCGATGCATCGATTTACAACAATCGGGGTATTGAAACCGCGGTGTTGGGCATCGGCGCGCAGAACGAACACTCCACTGAGGAGTGCATCGCGATCGAGGACATGAACAAGGCCGTGGCCGTGTTGATTGAAGTGCTACGGCTCAGCGCGGAGGAGTAACGTCTACACTTTTTCCCGCAGACTCAGACGCACCAACAACCGATTGAGGGCGATGAAGATTACCAGCACCACCCCCCACTGAACCACGCAAGTGCCCACGGTGAACCGGGCCAGGGGATTCCACCATCCCTTGGGATCCCAGGAAATAGACTGGTTGAACCACCAGACCAGCATCACGGCGAACTGGGCCGGAATGGCCACGGTCACCCATAGATCGAACACCCGGCCCAAGCGGCGGGATTCGTCCTTGGCCAGCGCATCGCGGCGAAAGCGCGCCGGGCCGTAGCGAATCACGGCGATGGCCACGAACAGGCCGCTGAGCAACAGCCCCACCCCCCAGGTCCAGTCCTGGTTTTCGAATATCCCCAGATTAATCGCCGAGGGGATGCCGCACATCAGACCGACGATCCCCACGGCGGCCACTGCCCGGGTGCGCCGCAGACCGAGATCGATCAAGATGCGCGAGGCCATCTCCATCATCGCGATGAGCGACGAGAGCGCCGCAAAAAAGAGGGTCAAAAAGAACAGGGTGGTGAACAGTCGGCCAAAGGGCATCTGCTCGAACAGGGCGGGGATCCAGATAAAGGTCAAACCAGTGGCTGCCGGACCGCCCCCCTTGAGCATGCCCTGCACGCCGCCCAGCTCGGCCAATTGATCGGCAGGAATGGCGGCCGGGGCCAAGGCGAATACCGCGGGGATGATCACCATCGCCGCGATCAACGAGACCGCATTGTTGCCCACACCGGTGATCGCCGCGTTGGAGACGATGCGCTCGGATGATTTGACGTAGGCACCGTAGGTGAGCATCAACCCCCAGCCCGCTCCGGTGGACCAGGCCGATTGGGTCAGCGCTTCGAGCCAAGTGGTGGCCTGGCCCAAAGCACTCCAGTCCACGCCGAAGATAAAGTGCAAACCGGCGCCGGCACCGGGAAGGGTCAGCGAACGGATCAGGGCGATGAGCAGCAACACAAAGAGTGAAGGAATGAGAATCTTGTTCGCCCGTTCCACCCCGCGCACCACGCCGCGCCAAACGACGAGCGCGCCGACGGCAAGGGCGCCGAATTGAAAGACTACCGGTGTGGGGGAATTGGCAAAGGACAAAAACGCCTGTTCTGCCGACGGGCCGGCCAACCCGGACAAGCCACCACTCACCGCCTCGACGAGATAGCGCAAGCACCATCCGGTGACCACGGCGTAGTAGAACATGATCGCCGTGCAGCAAAACGCGACAAACGATCCCAAAAAGCCCAATCGCTTGCCCCCGACTTTGGCAAAGGCGCCGATACAACCGCGCCGCGAGGTCCGCCCCATGCCGAATTCCAGCACGAGCAGGGGAATCGACCAGGCTACCAAGAAAATGATCCAGGGGATGAGAAACGCCCCGCCTCCGGTCTTGGCCAGGATGCGGGGAAAGCGCCAGATATTGCCGGTTCCGACCGCCATACCCATCGTGGTCAACAACAGGGCCAGACGGGAGCTGAACAGCTCGGTCACCGGCGAGGAACCACTTGCTGCTTTGCCATCGCTATCTTTGGACATGCCCTAGGTGTAGCGCACCTGTTATAAAAATGAAATCGCCTTTGGCGACAATCCAAAGAACGGTTTGAAGAGCTATTTGCTCGTGAAGGATTGCCCAATCGTAACCCAACGGTTCGTCCGTTTGGTGGTTTAGATTCGTTTTACAAGTGACCACGCGCTGCAAAACCCCAGCTCACATTCAAGACTGCGGGCAGGAGGGAGTAATCATGAAGGCCATACATCTTATCGCAATTGTAGCAATTAATGCGGTGTGTTCCGCGCTGTTGAGCGCCGGTCAGGCAAACGCCCAACACCTTATAAACTGGGGCTTTGAACAGTGTTTCAATGATCAGGAGTTCTATCACATGGCAGGCGCCTGCGACTGGGGGGATCGGCCCGCTCCGGGATGGCAGATTGCCTCCACCAGTACCGATGCCCAGCGACCATGCGTTTCCGACGCAGTTGCCGGCACCTTCATGGTGAGTCGATTCGGCGACAATGGCACCAGCTATAGCCTGCGAATGATTGATACCTGGGATGACCTGCCTCTCCAGGTGGTCAGCGATCCGATTCCCTGCCGAGGTCATGAAATCTTCGTCGGCTCAGGCAGCGTGTACATCGACCCCGGTCTACCCGGCGAGACCAAATCGGCTGAGCTCGGCTTGCGGTTCTACCGCGGTCCAGATCTCAACGATGATTCAGAGATCTACGATCTCGTGGGCACCACCGAAACAGGCCGCTGGGTTGAACTGACGTCTGAGGCAACGGTGCCGTTGTGGGCTACCCATGTGCGGTTGGTGCTCTCCTCGGGCGCTGCCGCTGAACAAGTCGCCTACTTTGAACCCAAAGGCCTGACCCGGTTCTTGCCCAACGGCAGGTTTTCAATCGGCAACGCGGGTCAATTGCCGAGATATTGGACCTCTCTGGAGCCGGGTTCGGCTGAATTGAGCCCGGACGGCCGGCTGTTGGTCAGCAACCAGCAGCCCCGGAGTCTCCTCGGATTGGGTTGGTATCACAGCTGTTCGGTCGCGCAGGGTATTTTGGAATGTTGGGGCTCCAATTTAATGTACCAACTGGGGCCCGGTTTTCCCCGCCATGGTCGTCCCTGGCCGGGGATCGTCGAGAATCTCCCGGGACCAGTTGTTCGGTTCACTACCGGTTACGAGCACAGCTGTGCGATTATTGACTCGGGAGAGCTGTGGTGTTGGGGCAGTGACAAGTATGGGCGTCTGGGGGACGGTTGGCCCAGAGAAGACAGCTGGGATCCCGTTCTGGTCGGCGGTATCGACCACAAGGTGATCGCGGCGACGGCCGGACGGGATCACACCTGCGCGGTCGACGAGACAGGTGCGGCCTGGTGTTGGGGTTCCAACTTGTGGGGTCAATTGGGAAATGACTGGGTCGTGATCGACAACCCTGAGCCGATGCGGGTGCATGGGCTCGACTCGGGCGTTGTGGACATCAAGGCGGGGAGCAACCATACCTGTGCGTTGCTCGAAGAGGGTCGACTGCTCTGCTGGGGTATCGACGAATACGGTCAAGTGGGAGATGGCAGTGACAACTACAGCAAAGGGGTGCCGACCCAGGTTCACCTCCTCGAGCAGGGCGTCTCTCGTTTTGCCGTCGGTTTTGAGCACACCTGTGCGGTGATGGAATCCGGCGCTGCCAAGTGCTGGGGTCGCGACAACCATGGACAGCTCGGCGACAACTACCTTCTCGCCGACAAGGACGTTCCCGCCACGGTTTGGGTGCTGACCGATGTGGTCGACATCTCCGCCGGTGCGCATCACACCTGTGCGCTCATCGCGGATTCAACTGTCAAATGCTGGGGCAGCAATCATCAGGGACAACTGGGCTTCATTGCCAACCAACGAAATTATCCGATAAGGACTATCGCGAACTCCCTGGAGGAGGCTGTCACGGTTCAGTGTGGCGGTTATCATACCTGCGGCGCGCGAAAAGACGGGGAACTGCTCTGCTGGGGGCAAGACAGCCACGGTCAAGTCGGAAACCACTATCCCAAGGCGAATGAGCCGTTTCCAGTCTACGTCAAGCAGATGGGCATCATCTCCGGTGTGGAAAGTCGATCCACGCTGGTGGTGCCGCACAAGACCTATCGGGCCGTGACAAGGGGCGTGATTAGCAGCGGCAGCGCACAGAGCGGCGCGTTTATGTCCGTTGTGTTCAGAAATACGGCGAACGAAATCTTGCCGATCCAGGATCCGGTTCAGGTCACGGCGCTCTCTCCGAGTGATCCCGAGGCAACAGTTTCGCTCGACGTTCAAGCGCCTCCAGATGCGGTCCTCGCCGCAGTACGGTTGTACTATCCCTATGACCATGGGATCGCCGGTTGGCAGACCGCCTTTGACAATGTGCGATTCGGCGAAGTGCAACCCGATCAAACCGTGTATACCGATTTTTTCACCTGCGGCACTGACCTCAATGATGCCTGCGGTGAATCGTTCGACGGCTATCGGCTGGGCAGCGACGGATGTGCCGGCTACTTGGACTGCGATACCCAGTGCGTCGATCCATTCATCTGTTTCACCGGTGAGTGTCACCACGAGCTTGAATAGCCGAACGAGTCTGACGGGTCGACCAATGAACCGTTGGGAAGAGTGTTACGCGAGTGCTCAATGCCACATGCCCAGCACCACCCCAGCCATACAGGCTCACAGTGCTGTCCGTTACCTGAGGTTCAATGCGCTCGATAAACTTAGCGGCTTCGGCAGCGGCGTCGGTCTCAATGGGATCGAATTATCTGGGACGCAAATCCCCGAACCC
>JANQET010000076.1 GCA_028278265.1 Myxococcota bacterium | reverse complement strand
GCGCACCGAAGATGATTACCTGCTCGCCCTCTCCTGCAACACCTTGCTCAATGTGCCGTCGCGACGACAGGAGGCGCTGGTCGCCGTAGGTCGGTTGGTCAAACGGCAGAGCAAAACGGGCGTCTGGAACAAGGCCAACCACTCGATCACCCGTTCCGGCGGGATCAATCTGCACATCGAGACCACCTCCCTGGCCCTGTTGGCGCTGCTCAAGACCGGTCAGAACATGGCCAATGTCGAGCGGGGCATCCAGTGGTTGATGCAGCACCGCAGCGGATACGGCAACTGGGGGGCGACCCAGGCCACTGTGCTCGGGCTCAAGGCGTTCACCGCCTATGCCAACGCCACGCGCAAAACCGCCTACCCCGGTGAGTTGATCGTGCTCGTCAACGGCAAAGTCGCCGGCTCGACCCGCTATGAAGCAGGCCGCCGGGAGCCGCTGCTCTTCACCATCGACGACCCGAGCGTCTTCAAATCCGGTCAAAACGAGATCGCCCTGTCCCACGAGGGAGGCGCCGAGCTGCCCTATTCGATGGCGATTGCCTACCGCTCCAAGACACCGGCCACCAGCCCACAGTCTTTGATCGATTTGCACGTGGTGTCTGACAGCGACCGGCTCTCCATGGGACAGACGATGCGGATCAATGTCACCGTGTCCAACAAAACCAACAACGGTCAACCGATGACCCTGGCCCGGGTCGGTCTCCCCGGCGGAGTGACCTTTCAGACCTGGCAGCTCAAAGAGTTGCGCGACAAGAAGCTGATCGATTTCTACGAAACCCGCGCCTCAGAGGTCATCCTCTACTTCAGGAGCCTCGGGCCCAACGAAAAGCGCGACATCCCCTTGGACCTAGTGGCCGCTGTTCCGGGGAACTACGAAGGAGCCGCCTCGAGTGCCTACCTCTACTACACCGACGAGCACAAAACCTGGCAAGCCCCCATCCGCGTGACCATCACCCCGTAACAACCAACGAGCTGTACACGGCACACAACAGCGGCTAGAGCGAACTCCGATAGAACATATTCCACATTTTGAGCTTTCCGTATACCTATGCTATATTCCGATGGATGATGAAGTGAGAGACACGAATCTGAAGCGCGGAGACACCAATGACAAAGCACATCCTAGAGCAGCAAATCACCAAACTCGCCAACGATTTAGCGACGAACATCGTCGAATCGATGCGCGATGCCACCCTCGAGGACCTGCGAAAGATCCTCGAACCGAATCTCAAACCACAACCGGCCCGTCGCGGCCGACCTCCCAAGGGGTTGCGGACCTCGCTCGCCGAAGCGCTCGACCCGGCGGTGATTGAGCCCCCTGTTGAGGCGCCCGGTGAGTCCTTTTCCTCTGATCAGTCGAACACCCCACCGGACCTCACCCTGCTGTCCGCTCGCGAGCTCCAGGTATTCAATGCGATTGTTCGACAAAAAGGCACAGTCAAAATTTCACAAGATCTGAATCTGAGCCCCAAGACGGTGAGCACGTACAAGCGGCGGATTTTCCAAAAAATGAACTTGGAGAACGACGCCCAACTGATCCTCTACGCCGCGCGACACGGCATAGTCTAACCCAATTCTCGGAGATCGATCCCCTTTTTTACGGAAGGGGAAACTGGAACTCGCACATCGGGGTGATTTGGGCGTTGGGATCGAAGAAACTCAATGCTTTTTCTTCTACCCTGAGTGCCTGGGGAGACCAGGTGACGGTGGGTTCTGAAGATGTCACTGTCAAAGCTGAGGTCTCCATCTCGTGATCGCCGACCCAGCAAAAATCTGTGACATACGGCAGTCCCTGGGGCGAGAGCGCCATCGCCCATAGTCGGCTATCCCACGTTTGATCATCGATCGATTCACCGCTGACGAGAAAGTTTCCCGAAGCGGTGAGCTGAACGTCGACCAACCATTCATGATCCTCTCCGCCCCAGTGACGGTGCCACTTGAGCTTGCCGTCGGAAGGATCCAGGCGCATCACCAGTCCGTCAATGGAGTCGGCCGAGGACGCGATCTCGCTGCTGCCGACCACCACCAACTCGGTGGTGCCCGGTGTGATCTCGTACAGCAAAGCTGCTCGAGCCTGGTCACTCGGCCGATCACCGGACTCGACATTGTACATTTTGGCCCAGATGGGTGGGTTTTCGTGGTTCATGTCGAACCGCATCACCAGGGCGCCGTTGCCACTATAGTTGTCTTCCAAATAGTTTTGACCGACCAAGATGTACTGCTCGGCACCTTTCGTGGCATCAGCGACGACGATGTCATTCGCCCAGTCAGCTTTCCCCGTTTCAAATTCGCGCCGTTGACCAACCAATCCATTGTTGTCTATTTCCATTACCCAAATGTTATTGAGCTCGGCCAAGTAGCTCCAATCGCCGGCCAGCACATACCCATGGGTACCGACCTTGGCCAGGCTAACGTTGCTCTCATGATCTCCCAGGTCGTAGCGGTTGTGCCAAACCAGATGGCCGTTCAAATCGACGCGCATGGCCCAGATATCATCCGTGGCATCTGGTTTGTCACCATTCCAACGCAGCGTTCCGGCGATGGTGATGCCCTGGTGATCGACCACCATGGCCGCGGGATACATGGCGACCGGTTTGTACCCATAGGTCTTGGTCCAAACCAATTCGCCCAAGGCGTCAATTCGTGTCAACGATATTGCATGGGTAATGTAGCAGGCATCGTTTTGACAAAAAACCGCTTCCCCGTGCGAGAGAAGGTAGTACCCGAGGGTGATATTGAAGAACCGAATTTCATGGACAGCCACGGCCGGGCGGTGATCCAGCAACCGGTCGCCCTGCAGATTGCCGGCGCTGTCGAATTTGGCCAGATAGTGACCCCAATCGTGATAGCCGGACGGAGAGTCGTAAGTCCCGGTTCCGCTGACCAGGAATCCGCCGTCCGCCGTCTCGATGGTCTGGCTCCCGCTCATATTGCCGTCTACCATTGTGTGGTGCACCGCCCAGTTGAGATCCGAAGCGCGCGATGCGGCAGGGGTGACCGTTAAGATGAGTGTTGTTGTCGCGACGAGCACGATTGACCATTTTTTCTTGTTCATAGCTGTTCCTCTCCGCTGCTAAGCAAGGGTCCCTCTTCGAGAAGAAGCACCGTGATGGGTTGGGGTTTGCGCAGTGACGAAATTCTCTGACAAAAAAAGATCCCACGGCAGAAACTACCGGAGCTGCCGCAACTGCCCGCGGTTTCGGGGGACGATATTGACTTGAATTCCCCGTTGAAATATGACGAATGTTAGCGCGAAATAATTATCAATCCGGTACCCGGTACGAGTAGGGAAACGCTTGAGCAGGGGGGCATTTGAGATGCACGAAGGGTCCAGACATCAGGCACCGTTCTTGGTCCGATGCACCACTCTTTGCCTTGCAGCCCACTGGTTATTGCTGGTCGCCTGCTCTTCCCGAGAGACCTCGTCCGAGCCCAGCTGTATCTCCATCAAGCCCACTACCGTTTGCGATCCGTCGGAGCATCCGGTCGCCCCATTCAGCTGCGCCACAGCGGCCAATTGCCCCGGCGGTACGGTGTGTCAAACCCTACCCGATGAAGGGGACAGCGATACGGCGGTCGATGCTTGGCCGGCATCAGACGTCACCGGAGAGGGGGTTCCCTTCCCCGCCTTTCCGTCTGACTTTGACGAAAACAGCTGCCGCAAGACCTGTCAAATTCCCGATCCCAACACCTCGAACCGGCATGCGCTGACCTCCGGTTTCGGCGTCTCCCAATTCGAGCTCAGCCCCTTGATCGATGGATCTGGCCCCACTTCAGCCTTCACCTGGAACGCCCCCCAGCGCTCCCGGGTGGTCCACTGTGCGCTGTTCACCTGCCGCCCGGTGATCGAACAGACCCTGCAAGATGATCGCCGCATCGCCACCATCGTAAACTTTGACCACTGTGTCATCGCCAGCAAGCTGTTTCAGTCGTCCGAAGGCGTGATCGACTTGGGGGATCCCAACATTGTCTGGCCCCAGGACGACGCCGACGAGGACCCCGCGCCATCCGATCCGGTCTGCACCTTCACCCTGCCCCGCCGTGTCTCCGAGCTCTCGGTGGGCTGCTGGGCCTTTGACGCTTCGAGAATCATCGCAGCGACTCCCCTCGGCCCGGTAGATCCCAGTGAAATATTCAACTATCACGACCTGTTCGATCTCGACTGTACCTCCGGTTTCGATGATCGGATCTGTATCTTTGCCGGGGACAACACCTGGGGCAGTTGCCAGGAGGGTGACTGCCGTCGCGCCTGCATCGACCATCGGGATTGTTCGGGCATCGAAGAGCTGACGGCTGATACCGACGAGAGCGATACGGGGGCGCCTGACGATATGGACGCCGGTCCGGCAGAGCCGCGCTGCCTCAAAAAAAAATCGGACTATGTGGGGATTTGCATCGCGGATACAGCTAACATCCCCGCAGGATGGCACTGAAATGCAGGTTCGGATCGACTCGGCATCGCCGCCCCACGATCAGATCAGCTACCTCGTACCGAACGATGACGACAAAATCGGCGCATTGGTCACGATTCGGTTTTCCCACTCCCCCCAAGGGCCGCTCCGAATCGATGTGCTCGCCCGCCGGGCGTCTTGGCCGCAAGGGCAATTCGAACCGATTTGCCGGACCGAATCCACCATCGAGGCAAAGACAGGAGAGGTGCACAGCGTTCCCCTCACCCTCTCAAAGGAAGAGATGCTGTGCCGCATGAAGCCGGTCAGGTTCGGCGGCTTTCGAACCGTCGAGCTCCTGGTGGTGGTCAGCGACCCTGAGCGGGACATCAAGGCCGACGCATCCGTGATGGTCATCGATCGCAACCAACGGCGCCTCTCTTTCGGATCGTTCTTATTGTTCGGCTTTCCCCTGCTCACCGTGTTCTTACTCACCTTGTCCAACATCCAGAGCGATGACAAAGCGAGCGCCCTCGTGCACATCGTCACCGGTGGGTTGGGCGCGGCCTGGACAACGGTGATGTCGAAGCTGCTCAACCGCCATCGACTGCCCCTGTTCGGCATTCTGTTGCGTGTGCGGCGGGTCTTGCTGGTCTACACCGTCCTCGCGCTGCTCCTGTTCGCCGTTCCCTCGCTGCTCATCGTGCGTATCTGGAACGGCACCGCAGATCCACTGCGGTTGAGCCCCGCGTCGATGCCCATTCCCGGTCACTCCTGGGCGACAAAAATCAGGGGAATATCCACCGAGCTCAACGCCGGCCAGCTCAAGGAGCTGATGGCCACCTCTCAGCTCTGTGTGACAGAAAACCGATCCCCTACTTTGCCCACTTACGCTTGCGGTGATCCCGCCGAGCCACGGTGGGGAAGGATCGGATTTTTGACACCAAAATACTACAAATTCGAGTGCAAAAATGAATTTGAGAAGATACCCATCGCTTATTTGGCAGGAGCGAGCACTGCAAAGCAACAGTGCCCACAGGGGGGCATCCGTCGCGGAGAGGTTTGCGAGTATCGATTGCGCAACGACCGCTGTCACCCACTCAGAGGGGAAACGGTTTCTCTCGCAGCTTCCGCGCATCGAGCGTACCACCCCACCCCTCCCATTGGAACGACAACGCTGATCGCAAAACTACCGCTTCGCCAGGCAGATTTTACGCCAGCTGAACAACCCGCCGCCAAAGCGGGCCAATCACCTGCGGCCTCCTGGATCCACCTCGCCGTGAATGGTGTTCAGGGAAAGGAGATCATCTGGACTGCCCCCAATCGGACAACCGCTCAATACCCGCAATTGATCTGGAACGGGAATGCCGCGACCAACAGCGTGGAACTCCCGATTCCCGTTCGCCAGGACCACCTGCAAACGATCCGACTCCAATTCAATGCGGGCAAAGGGGGTGATACGATCGGTGAGTTGCGCTGCACTCGTGACAGTGAGAAAACTGACATGCTGACCATCAACCTCATCGAACCCGGCGGCGGATTAAAGATCAAACGCTTTCAGTTGAAATCCGATCATGTGCTCTCCACCTACACCCCAAAGGACGATTGGCGGCAGAGCCCCCTATGGAGTTGCGTGGGTACGGTCCGGGACAACCGCTCTCCGGCAGATGTTGCGGATATCCGCTTCTACGAATTGCCGATGGTCGGTCCCCTCTCGTTGACTCTGCCGAAAAACCTGTTGCCCCACATGGTGAACCTGCACATCGACAGCGGCCGGCTCGGATCGCTCAAATGCCCTGTAAACACCGGTTGCTGCAATGGGAATTTTATCATTGAACGCATCCTCGTCAGCGGTCCGACCAAGGGAACGCTGGTGATCGGGGACAGCGATAAATCCACCAGCTGGAATTGGGGCGAACAGGAGCTCGACTCCCGCGCTTGGGTCTGTCGCTGCACAGACGAAGATTGGACGAAAGAAAACCCGGGTGGCAACTTTCGCTCCGGTAGCTTTTCCCGCTCCAACGGAAGACTCAGCTTGAAGATCAACAAGAGCAAGCCGAGTTGCCATTGGAACCGGGATCCCAACAATCGAAAATGGTGTCCGGACAAAGCCACTCGCAGCAATTGCGAAAAGCAGTACTGGGCCCCACCCGAATGTCGAGAGAAAGGGTATTACCTGTGCGATTGTTAGCGTTGGCAATTCTGCCGGGATTGATCCTCTTATTGTCGACCAGCGGCGCATGGGCAGTGGACAACATCGAACTTCACTTTGCTGTAAAGCCGGAGCTCGCCCCGACCCACCTTTGTGTGCTGACCTTTGCCGAACCCAACCTCCAAGATGTGAGCAATCTCTTTCAGCGGGTGGAAAACCGGCCCTACATCTCCCTCGATCCGAAGCAGAATTACACGATAAACTGGACCAAAAGCGATCTGTCAGCACTGCTCCCTGATGAAAGGACCCTCACCCGCGACAACCGACGCGAGGTTATCTCCGTGTCCCCTCCGTCTGATGCGACTGATGCGGACAACCGCTGTGACCAACACAGGATGGGCGAACCGGCCGACTGCGTCCCCGCTTTCACGGCCCCATCGGTCGAAAGTCGTGGGCCGAAAATGGTCTGCACAGCCAACGGCAGCATCACCGTGGAAGCGAACCGGTCGCGCATTGCCGTGGTTCAGCTGATCTCGGGGCAACGAGAGCTCGCCTATCTCGAGCTCGCGGGCAATATCGCCCGGCTGATCATCGGCGGCCGCGGGCGCTTGAATCGGCACGAGCCTGTCGCGGCGATGGTTTCAGGTGGATTCTACAAACCGGGTATCGAGAAACAGCGGATCGCCGACAAGATTCACCTGCCGTTGACCCCCAGATGCGTCCGACGGGCGCTTCAGCTTCCCATCCCCGGCAGATCCCCCTCGCACCACATGACCGAAGAATCGACGATGACGCTCGATGTCGCCTTCATGGGGGACGCATACTGTAAAAAAAAGCTGCAGATAGCCCAAATCGACGACCTGGAGTACCTCATTCCGACCAGAGCGGAAGGGGGCCGGAGCCGGTTGACCGCCGCCCTGAAACACGGTGACCACATAATGGCCGATTACGTTGCCAGCTGGACCACGGCGAGCCCACCTGCGGAGATTTTTCTCAAACCCACGAAGGTCGGGTTCACTTGGATCGCACCCGCGTCCTATCCATGCCGTGCGATTGCCTGTCCCAACATTTCGGTTCCCCGGTTGGGATTGGTCTGCAACAGGCCCGGCCCAACCGAGGAGGGCCGTTGCCGATACACTTGCGAGGCACCGAACAGCGATTCCCGCGGGTTCGATTTTCCCGCCGAAGTTGTCTTCGAGCTGCCCTCCCTGAATGATGCGTGGACCGAAGTACTGACCCACCCGGATCAGGAGCTCACCGGCTACGCCAGCCCGGCCACACGCCATACAATCGTGCATCTCGCTTTTTGTTCTTGGAGGTGCGCGGCTGACAACGCGGACGACTGGTCCGAGTGCAAGTCCAGCTGTGAGGACGACAACAAAAAACGGCAAACGCAGATTTGCGATCCGAAGGCCGCCGAACTTGGCGGTCTATCCTCAGCAATAGAATCCAGACAAGCCGACAAGGTAAAAAAGTACTCCATCGGCCGACAAGGCGATCAGATATACTTTATTAGCATCTGGGACAAGCACGGCAATGCCTACCGGCTGAGACCGTCCCAGTTTGAACAGAACATTGTGATCCAGGACGCACGAGAGGGAGATACAATCCCCTATTGTATCAAAGGGGATCGCCGTTACTTTTGCGGCGGCGCTGTGATAAAAAAGGGACAGCTCACGATCCCCGATCCTTCAAAAAAGGCCCGCATGTTCTCGGTGATGCCATATGCGGGGGCCGGCATCTACCACCCGTGGCTCACCGGAGACGATGGCCCGGCAAGGACCGGATTCCTCGGGCAGATCGGTCTGGGATTTCATTGGCACCTGCGTATCGGCAAATGCTTGCGCTCAGCTTGGTACATACCCGCTGCCCTCGAAGTGGAGCCCTCGTTTCTGCTGGCCCGACAATCCTACCGACCGCTCGACAACCCGGTCGGTGCCGCAGAGACAGAGAATGAGCGGGAATGGTACGATCGATTAGGTGGTTCGGTCTTCTTGTATTTGTATGTTACACACAACACCCATCTGGGTATTTCCCCAGCGCTCGGCGGGGGCGTCGGATTTCCGTTGATGACCAAAAATTCGCACTACGTGGGCAACGTGCGCGGCTACTGGATCCCCCTTGCGCTGACAATTCGGTACCGTGTCGCCCAAAACCTGATGATCGAGCTGGCGAGCAAATGGCTCGCCGCGGAGCGATTCTACAAGTACACGGCAGGCGACAGCCACTTTGCCCAAACCCCTGAGCGCGACTACTCAACGCTCCATTCCCTCACTATGAGTGTCGGGCTACGGTGGTGGATTCACTGAGAATTTGATCCCGGAACAATCGGCTGCAGGCGCTGAAGCTCTCTCCTGTAAAAGGGGGAAACTCGTCTGTCTTCTTGAAAAAAGAGACAATTCGCCTATCCTTTTGTAGGTGCAAAAAAACGAACTGGTGAACAGGAGGCGTGGTAGTGAAAACAATGACAGCAATTTGGGGATTAGGATTGTTATTTGTGAGTTTGGGGGCTTTCTGGGGGTGTAGTGAAGATGGATCTGATACAAACCCCGGGGGCGATTCAGACTCAGATACGGATACGGATTCGGATTCGGATTCGGACACAGATTCCGATACAGATAGTAATTCAGACGACGATTGCCAACCAACCCTCACCGGTACGACCGGGTCGGCGACATTCGCAGGAGGTGGATTTGAGGCGGTGGATGCGGTCGCAACGGTCACTCATCGAGAAAACGTAAATACCGACGGCGCCGTTCAACCCTTTCGAACTGAGCTGAGAATTCGGGTTACAAACCATGCGAACGCCTGCGATTTAGAGACCAGCGGCGTTAAAAAGAAAGGATTTTATCACCTGGAAATGATCTTGATTGCGGCATCTGAGACAGCTTTTCCAGCATTGCCAGTACCAGCCGAATACGAATTGGACGAAAACTGGCCCATGCCATTTGACACACCGCAGCTCAAAACCGTATGGGAACTATTTGACGGAGCAGGAGACTGTATGGATAGTTCAAGCAACGCCGGAACCAATCCACCGGGAACCTTGACCCTGTCCTCAGTGGATGACACCCAGGTAATAGGATCTTTCAGCTTTACCCGACCACCGAATCTCAATTGGAGCGGAACCTTCACCGCCCCTATTTGCCAAAACACGCAGGCAGACTACTGCTGCTGGACCGCGCCGTAAGTGAATCAGCGACCGGTGCCATTCATGATCTCCAGCCCCCACAGGATGCTGACACGTTCCTCGGTGCAGGCCCTGCGCAGTGGCTTGTCGTTGGTCACGCAGACGAAACCGGCCTCCGATGCGACGAGCACGAAAGGAAAGCTGACCGCGTTTGGTCAGATCTCGCATGTCCTGAAGAGAGAGACCGAGGACCTCAGCGCCACGGCCGAGGCTGATCTTTTCCTGTTCGACGGCCTTGCGCACGAGCCGGGACAGGCGGTTCTGGATGAAGTCCACCGGGGACAAGCTGTCGGGCTCGCCAGCGGAACGGTCCTCAGGGAAGCTCGCTCGAAATGCGTCCTGAGCGAGCGCATCAGGCTCGTCGTCTCACAGCAGGGTCCGGCCAGTTCTTGTCGTTTAGTCTGAAGTTCCCATGCCCAAAAGACACATTTCTTCAATATAATTCATCGGAT
>JANQET010000050.1 GCA_028278265.1 Myxococcota bacterium | reverse complement strand
ACCCCGGTACACCCTCGAAGCGGACTTGAAACGGCGGCTGGCCGATATCCCGGAGCCCGCCCGTCGCCTATTCTACTCCAGCCTGTTGGCCGAAACCTTCGGCCTGCTGAACGATGCACAGGATCGCGCAGATGCATACCGCTCCGAGGTGTCCCGGGGACTGCTCTCCCGACTCCAATCCGCACTCATTGCCTGGGACGCCGGACGGTTGGGGCACACCATCGATATGCTGGACACCCTGATCGCCGAAAACCCGACCGCCGCCCCCCGGCTGTTGCTCTTCCGGTCAATGTACTTCAAGCAGCAGGCCCGACGCTCGCGAATGCGAGTCGACCTCCAACGGGCCGTGGAGATGGCACCGAATTTTCGCGAGGCACGGCACCAACTGGCCAAGACATACGGCGACGAGGGATGGCACGAGGACCACCTGGCCGCCCGGCTCGAAGACGTCAATCAGTGGCCTGACGACACCCGCATTCAATGGGGCCTGGCCAACGCCTACACCAAGTTGGGACGGTTGCCCCGCGCCGAAGCGGTATATCAGCGGATTCTCGAGCTGTGGCCCGGCGACCGGGACATTCTCAAGAAAATGTCCACCCTGGCGTTGAAGCGGGGTGACGAAGCCCAGGCGGTGGCCTACCAGCAGACCATTTGCGAGCTCTACATCAACATGCCCACCTGTTACCTCAACCTGGGCGACCTGCTGCGCCGCACCAATCGCCCGGACGAAGCGATCCGGGCGTACGAGCGCTGTCGTGCAATCGACGAACAATGGGCCACGCCGCTGAACCGGTTGGCCGAACTCGCCTACGAGAGCGGGGACGTGGATGGGGCGATCGAATTGTGGAAACAGAGCCGGGACCTGGACCCGGACAACCATTCCCTGGCCGATCGGCTGGAGTACCTCGTCGAAGAGGAGACCTCCCTCCTCGAAGAGTTCGCCCCGGACAAGAGCACGATCCAACGCATCGTTGCTCAGCGACACGAGGTGGTGGCAGACGAGAGCTCCAACATGGTCATGTTGTACGACCATGCGGTCGAGCAGATCGGGCCGGATGGCTCGAGCCGGCAAATCGTCACTCAGATTTTCACCGCGGCCAATGATACCGGACGGGATCAGCTGACCCGGTACTCATTGCCCCCGGGGCGGCGCAGCATCATCGAAGCGTTTGCCATCGATCCGGACGGAATCCGGCGGGAGGCTTCTTCGGTACGCGGCAACGAGCTGCGCTTTCGCGAGCTCAAGGTGGGCAGTACGGTGGTGATTCAGTTTCGCCTGGACATCTATCCGGCGGGATACCTGTCTCGCTATCTCCACCGCCGTTGGCTCTTTCACGCGATCGGCACCCAGTTCGAACACTCCCAATTCGTGCTGATCATGCCCCGCCAGTTGAAAATTCACGAAACCGGCAGCGGCGATTGGAAGCGGTCGGAGAGCCTGCGAGGCGACCAGCGCATCATCACCTACCTCGCTCGACAAAATCCACCGTTCGTCATCGAGCCCCACGCACCACCGATCGTCGACCTGCTCGACCGGGTGACCCTCAGCACAGTGCCCGAATGGGACACCATCGCCAAGTGGGACGCGGCTCTGCTCGCCGATGCGTTTCGCTCCAGCCCGGAGATCAAAGCGCTCACCGAGTCGTTGACTGAGGATGCGACCACCCCGCTGGAGCAGCTCAACGCCCTGACCCGCTATGTCATGCGGGAGATCCGCTACCAACAGGACTACGAGACCAGCATCGCCGGCGTCAAACCCCACGCCGCACCGATCGTCGTGCAGCGCAAGTATGGAGATTGTAAAGATAAATCGGTATTATTGATGACAATGGCCAGAGAGCTGGGGATCGAAACCCACTTCGCCCTGGTGCGCACCACGGGTATCGGGGCGCTCGATCGGGAAATGCCCTCGCTCCAGTTCAATCACGCCATTGTCTACGTGCCGTCCCAATCGGGTATCAAGAAGCCGTTCTTCATCGACGCCACCCCGGACACCCTCGACCTGGGGGTATTGCGGCCCGACGTACAGGATACCTGGGCGATGGTCATCGATCCCACGTCCGAGGAGTGGTCGTTCGTCCATATCCCCTTCAGCCCCCCCTCCGATCAGTACACCCTGCGCCGCACCTATATCGAGCCGGTGCTGGACGACAAGAGCAAGGCGATGGTCACCGTGACGGCGCGGGGCCCTTCCGCATCGGCCATTCGCCAAATCCTGCGCAATTCGGAGGATACCAAGATCTTCGCCTCCCAACTGATCACCAACATGTTTCCCGGGTCCCAGATTACCGAGATCGACTTTTCAGGCGAAAAGGATATCGTCGAACCCCTCACCCTGCGGTTGGCCGTGAGCTCGGATCGCATCTGGCGACGCCAGGGGGACGATCTGATCGTCTCCCTGCCCAAAACCCAGGAGTTGACCAAGTTCACCGCACTGGCCCAGCGACGGCTCCCACTGAAGACCGGACACTACCTGGCCCTGATCGAAACAGAAGACGAAATCGCCATTCCCGACGGCTACGTGCCCAAGCACCTACCGACCGAAATCGACGCGGATACCCCATTCTTTTCGTTCAGGCGAACCTTTGAGCAGACCGGCAAAGCGGTCAAATGCCGGATTCGATTCGTCGACAAAAAGAAAACGATCAGCCAAGAGGAGTACCCGGATTACCGCACCGCGGTGACCCGGATTGTGCGGGATCTCGAAGCAGATCTGGTCTTCGCACCGGCGAGCAAGGCGCGCCGCCGCCCCTCGAAAAGATAGACCGCCGCCCCGGGACAGCCGAACCCACTTGAACAAAACGCCATTATTTGGTAGTTACAAACACGGCTTAATATCGATTAATGAACTTTTCCGTTAAAACCGAAACACAATCAAAACGGGAGGAACAGAAGATGATTAAAATTTCGACATTGCTCGTTGCGCTCTTGGCCGGTCTGATGATGGTCACTTTCCCGGTCGGCTGCGGCTCTGATGATGACGGGGACGACGACAACGACGACAACGACAGTAGTGATGATGACGACGATGATGATGACGCTACTGCCGCCACACTCGACGAGAACCACTCGGGATGGGAAAAACCGGGCTGCTTCGAAGAGTGTCACAGCGAAGACGAGAACAAACCGCCCGAGCCGCCCCATGATCTCGAGAAACTAACCCCCCCGGATTGTGCTGAATGTCACGGCACCAACGGCGCTAAAGCCATGCCGTCCGACCACGTCGAAGAACCCGAAAATTGCGAATGCCATATGGAAGAAGAAGGCTTCACCGAGATTCACCTCCCCGAAGAGCAGTTCCCGGATGACACCGAGAAGTGCTACAAGTGCCACGTCCAAGAGTAGCTCTGTAGCGCCCCCCTCCCTACTTCACGGTGGGCTCATGACCGACGACACCTCATTGAAAGAAGATCTCATCGACAACCTGGTGACCGCTGCCACCGAGAAGCTGCCCACCTCTTCTCTGGGGCGAATCGGCCGCACCGGCTTTGCCTTTTTGAGAAGCGCCAAGATGATCGCGCTCGATCGGCGGAAAACGCCGACCGATGCCCCTGAGATCGATATCCGAACAATCACCAAAGTCATCAACTCGTTGGCCCAACTAAAGGGCATCGCGATGAAGCTGGGCCAAATCATGAGCTACATCGATATGGCCATGCCCGAGGAGCTGCAGCAGGCTCTCTCCGTGCTTCAAACTCACGCCCAGCCCATGCCGTTCGAAAAGGTTAAAGCGGTGATCGCCGACGAGCTCGAGGAATCGGGGGAGCTTTTGGTCTCGCAGATGGACCCACGGCCGGTCTCCTCGGCCTCCATCGGCCAGGTCCACCGGAGCGTATTGCCGGACGGTACAAAGGTGGCGGTGAAGGTTCAGTACCCGGAAATCGCTCAGGCGATACGCGCCGATTTCGGCCCGGCTGCGGTGGGTACGAAGATGGCCTCCCTGTTCTATCCCCACGCGCGTCTCGATGATTTCATCGCCGAGGCACGGGACCGGTTCCTGGAGGAGTGCGACTACCTGCACGAAGCCCATTGTCAAAACCGTTTCTCCGGAATCTACCGGGCCCATCCGTCCCTGATCATCCCGGCAGTTCATCAGGCCTACTGCTCCCAGAAGGTCCTGACCACTGATTTTATCGACGGGTTGTCCTTTGATGCCTATCTCGCCGGGGATCCACCCGCAGAAGAACGGGATCACATCGGTGAGGCGCTGTTCGAGTTCTATCTGGGCACCCTGTTTCGGCACCAGCTGTACAATTGTGACCCCCATCCGGGCAACTACCTGTTCTTACCCGACGGCAAGGTGGCCATGCTCGACCACGGCTGCACGCGGCAGTTCGAGACCCCCTTTGTCGCCAAGTTGGCGAATCTGACCCGCGCCGTGCACTCGGACCGCGAAGAGGTGCTCCACCGGGCGCTCCTCGGCCTCAAAATCGTCCGGGACGACAAACCCTACGACTACGACACCATCCGCGGGTTCTTGCGCGCCTTTTTCGGACCGATGCTGATTGATGAAGTGCGTGGCGTCGATCTGGGCCAGGCCTTTGAGTTGCGCGAGATGATGCAAAAGAAGATGCAGATGATGAGGTTTTCCCTGCCCGGTGAATTTCTGTTCCTCTTCCGCATTCGCTTCGGCCTGATGTCCGTGTTGGCCCGACTCAACGCCCGGGCCAACTGGTACCGGTTGGAGAAGACCTACGTCGACGAATTCGCCGCGGCCCATCCCCTGCTTTCGCCGTCGACCGTCTGACCGTCCGGCGCGGGCCGGCGTAACGATTACTCCTCCAGGCGACTCCTTCTTGATAAGAGGGCTGGATCGGACAACCCTCCGAAAGGAGTGACCGCGGATGTCTATTCGAACGGGTAGCAGCATCATTTGGATCGGGCTGAGCATCACGCTCGCCTGCTCGGCGACCACCAACAAACCGAACTTGGATTCGGGTCAAGATCGTCCGAACGAAATCACCGGCGCGCCGCACGAGACCAAGCCGACGATGGTCGGCAGCGTGGACATCGAAGGGGTCGGTGAATTCACCTTCAACGCGACCGAGGTAGCTACCGTCCGGCCGGACCTGTTTCAGCCCGGTTATTTCTCCCTGTTCGACGTGCTGGTGCACCTCGCCGACAAAGGGGAGTTCGACCTCGAATATCACTTCGACGAGACGATGGACACCCACCTCATCGACGGGCTGAACGGTGTGGCCAATTATTGGTATTCTGTTTGGTATGATGGGGGGTGGTCCGAAGCATCGGTGCATCGGATGGACTACTACCCGGTCAAAGACCGCATGCACATCGCCTTTGCCGAGGTGGACCGACAACTGATCGAACGCCGTCATGAGATTTGGACCACCGAGGTCGCTCGTCGCAAGGACAATGGCGCGGTGATCATCGATCAGGTGACCATTCGCACAGACGACCGGAGCCTGGAGTTCACTGACGTCGAAGTGCAGGCCCACGACCTGCGAACCGATTTTTTCGTCACCGGCACCATCACCGCATCGGATATCATCCTGAGCCTGGCCGACCAGGGGGAGCTGAGCTACGAGCTGCGGTGGTTCGGCCATATCGGCAAGGCAGTCATTGGGAACTACTACGTCCAGCGGATCAACGATGCGACCGCCACCGGGATGTGTGGGTTTGTCTACGAAGTGGGGGAGCTCGATGGGAAACGGGGCCATCACATTCACGTGCAAACCGATATTCGCATTCTGCAAAACCCCGAGTACGCCCTGTTCTACTGGATCGAATTGGGCCCTTGCTGATTCGAAACGGTCCTTTCTCAGGCGATCGGTCAGGGCCCAGTTGGGCCGCACAGGGGCACAGTGCCTTGCACAACTGTGCGCACCGGATAACCGGCTCGGGCGCACAAAAAACACTCGAAAATAGGGACTTTCAAGTTTGGCAAGCCATTTGCAATCTCAGCTTCCCAAGGGGATGAGAGGCGCGGCCGCAACCCCTCTCCAACAAACACAACAATGAATGAGGAGAAGTCATGAAAGCCAAACTGTCAATCGTGATCTATGTTCTGTCCGCTATCGTCAATCTCATCGCCTGCGATCATATTGATCCGGCGTATTGGGCTGAGGACGGCGAAGGGGGGCTCGGTGATGCCCTCGAACCGCTTTACATAAATCACGAGGAGGAACCCCCTCCAAAGGACGGCTTTTTTGGCGAACCGGAAACCCATATGCTGTTCGACCCCGCGAAATTCGAAACCCCCGCGAGCCTGATCTTCGATCGGTTCGACAACGGGTACATGACATTGGCCATGACCGGCGAAGTGATCAAGATCACGCCGGAGTTCGAGAGAGTCCATTTGGCCTCGATGCCCCTTGGCATCCCCTGCGAAGATCCGATGCGCCGGACCGGGGCCACCGGTCTCACCATCGATCGAGACGACAACCTCTACGTCGCGGTCTATGCCTGCGAAGCGGAATCCAATGGCTTGTGGAAGGTCGATGTGGAGAGCGGCGAAATGACCCTCTTGGCCACCGTGCCGATGGAAAGTCTGTTGAACGGTATTGAGTACCATCGGGGCTATATCTACGGTGCCGACTCTTTTCAGGGCCTGATTTGGCGCATTCCCGAAGATGGGGGCCAGGCCGAAGTGTGGGCCGATCATCCCCTGCTCAAGCCGATCCCCGGCGTGCCCGCCCCCGGTCCCAATGGCATCAAATACTTCCTGCGCAAAATGTATGTCGCCGTGTCAGTGACCGCCAACATGGTTGAAATTCCCGTCAATTGCGACGGCACCGCCGGTGAGCCGAGCGTCTACGCCACCCTGCCCAAGGGCGAGGGATGCGACGAGTTCGCCTTTGACGTCTTCGGCAGAATGTACTGCACCACCGACCCATTCAACTCCCTCGTTCGGATCGATCGGGACGGCACCGCCGAAGTGCTGCTGACCAAGGATGATCTGCTCTCCAACCCCACCTCAGTGGCGTTCGGAAGAAGGGGATGGAACCGCTGGAACCTCTACATCGCCAACGGCGGATTTCCCTGGTCTCCCGATACCCCCCGCCCCAGCCTGATGAGCATCCAAGTCGACGCACCGGGTGTTTACAATTGGAAACGCTGCGGATGGCGCAGCTGCGATTGGTACTAAGCGGAACGAACGATCCCACTACCCTCAAATCGAGAGGGTAATCACCAATCCCTGCCCCTCGACCCTCACGTCCTTCATCAGTACTTTGGCCAGGTTCTGCTTATAATCCGCCGGATTCAATTGGTAGACCGGATATTGTTCCACGTACCCGCGCACGTAAGGTAGGATCATATTGATCAGCTGCTCCTTGTCGGACAACTCGCCCTTGGTCGTGGTCAGCTCCGCGATCTGCAACCCGGACAGATAAAACGCGCCCTGAGTCGGTTCATAGCGCACCTGACCCCGCACATCTGCCTCTCCCTCGAGCTGCCGATTGAGCAAGGCACTGCGATAGGTGATCTTCAGCCCGATTTGCTGTCCGGTCAAATAGACCCGCGGGTTGAGCAGTTGCACCGTCGCGATCATCAGGTTTTTCTCGATGGGAAAATGGGGCGCGATCACCCCTTGTATCTGTGACTGCGAAATGACGATCTTGCGTTCACTGTTGCCGCATCCCAGCACCACGGCTGAGAGCAACGCCACGACAATCACTCCCTCTACAAACCGTGTCCAATCCCTTCCCATTCGCGAACAGTTCAATTTTTACTCCTTAATTCCGGTTTACCCGAGATTCCAGGCGGTCGATCTCTTTTTGTACGCGGACTCGTTGCTGTTTGGATATCCGTCCCCGTCCCCTGCTGAGAAACTTCTTGTAACTGTCCAGTGCTCTTTTGTCGTACTTCAGCTTGGCGTTGCACTCGGCGATGGGCAACAGCGTCTTGTAGTTGTTGTCGAGGTCATAGGCCTTTTCCAGCGCCTCGAGGGCGTCGTCGTACTGTCGCTTGTTCTTCAGCCTCATCCCACTCTTGAAAAACGCACTCGCCTGCTCCTGTTTGTTGTAGAGCTCTCCTCGCTCACGCAATCGCTCGATCTCTTTTTCAATCTCAGCCCGTTTCGCTGCCGAGATTTCGGCCGTCCCCTGCTCCAGGTAGAGCGTGTAGTTGTCGATCGCCTGCTCGTAGTTCTTGAGCATGTATTCAACCTTGGCCATGTGGTACAGCACCGAGGGAATGGGATGGATTTTGTACGCGGTTCGGTATTCGGCCAACGCTTTGTCGAATGACCGCTGCCGCTTGAGGGTATTGGCGAGCTTGAAATGCTCCATCGCCTCTTTTTTCTTCTCGGCCGTGTCCTGGGCAGAGCGCATCTCCTCGATCTCCATCTCGAGTTTGACGCGCAATTTCGAAGATACCTTGTCGCCGCCCTCTTCCAGGAACCGATGGTAGGCGTCGATGGCCAATCCGTAGCGCTTGAGTCCCCTGGCCGCCTTTCCCACGGCGCGCAGTACCCGGTAATCCGCGTGCAATTTATAGGCGCTCTCGAATTGATCCATTGCCTGCTGGTATTGCTTCTGCTTGAGCAGTTTCAGTCCGGCGTTGTATTGGGAAATCGATTTTTTGCGATCCGCTTTTTCGGCCTCGAGCGCGGACAATCGTTCGATGTGCTCGTTCACCTCGACGCGCCGCGCCTTTTTGACGTCGCCGCTCCTCAGGTATCGCTCGTAGGTCATGCGGGCCTTGGTGTACGACTGCAGCTCCTCCAGGGCATGGGCCCAGTGGTAGAGGATCTCCGGCCGCGCATCCAATTTGTAGGCCTTCTTGAAGGTCGCCTCCGCCTTCTTGAAGCCACCGCTGTCCAACCAGGCCAGGCCGTCCTCGAACAGTTGCTGAGAATCCAGTTTGCGTTTGGATTCTTCGACCAGCGGAGCGAGACGGTCCAGTTCGTACTGCACATCGGCACGAGCGCTTTGGGGGATCTGTTTGCCGCCCTCTTTGAGGTACCGTTTGAACGCGGCCATCGCGTCCTCTGCCTGGCCCAGCTTGGCCGCAATTTTTCCGGTGTAGTACAGCAGCGCATAGGTCGGCTTGCGCGCATACGCCTTTTCGAACGCTTTTTGGGCCTGGGTATACTTCTTTTGTGAGTAGTGCTGTTGGCCCCTTGCCGCCGCCTCCAACCATTTGAGCTCTGCTTCGACCTCGGTGCGCCGCTGAGCCGGGATATCCTTCTTGCCCAGCTTCAAAAACCGTTCGAATGCACTGAGCGCCTCGCTGTACCGCCGAAGCTCGATCTCGCATTTGGCGATCTCGGCGAACGCCTGGTAGTCACCGCCGATGCGATAGGCTTCCTCCAATTGCACCCGCGCTTGGGTATACTGCTGCCCCTCGATCAATTGGAGCCCTTTGTCGTAGCGCTCCTGTGCCCGTTTGCGTTTCGCCTCTGTCGCCTTGAGTTTGTCCAGCTGCTTGAGCCGTTGTGCCACTCGCTTGCGCTGGGTGGCCGAGATCTTTCCCCGTCCACCGGACAAGTAGCGATCGTAGCTGGTGCGCGCTTCGTCGTACTGCTTTGCTTTGAACTGGGCTTCACCCAGCTGGAAGAGAATCTCTGCAGACGGTTCGATCTCCAGCGCCTGTTTGTACAAACCAATGGCGCGCTCGTGCTCCCCGGCCTGAGTCCACTCCAACGCCTGCTTGGCCAGACCTCCGGCGCGCTCCTCCTTGGCGCGACTATCCAGCTTGCCCCTGAGCCGCTTCAGTTCGGCGTCGACCTCTGACCGTTGATCGTCGGGAATGTCGTTGCCCACCTCTTTGAGGTACCGACTATAAGCGTCAAAGGCCGCGTCATCGTCGTTGTACCTCACCGCAATCTTCCCCAAATAGTAGAGGAATTCAGGACGGGGAAATACCGCATACCCCTTCTTGAACGTTCGTTGTGCTTGCTTGAAACTACCGGCAAAGAAAAGCGCCCGCCCCTCTTTGAACAACGCAAAGGCCTCGTCTTGAGAGGCGCTTCTTTTCAACAGAGCGTCCAGGCGTTCGATCTCCTGTTCCACCTCGATGCGCCGATAGCCGGGCACCTTGTCTTTCCCTTTGGTCAGATAGCGGTGGTAGTGATCCCGCGCTTGTTGATACCGTTTCAGCTCGGCCTCTGTTTTGCCCAGGAGATAGAGGGTGCGGAAATCACTGGTTTTGGCAAAGACTCGGGTAAAATCACTCCGGGCCAGCTCATACCGACCGTGGTGTTGATGAGCCAATCCCCGCTGGATTCGCTGAGCCGGTGTGATCTTTTTTGTGGGGGGTGCATTCGGTTGAGCCGACGCCTCCGGCGGTTCATCCCCCATCAGCACTTCGATGCGGCTGATCTCCTTTTCCACCACTTCGCGCTGACCGGCCGAGACCTGCCGTCTCTTCTCCTGCAAGTAGGTTCTCAGGAGATCGATCGCTGCCTGGTAGCGCTCCATCCGCACTTGGGACTGGGCCAGGTTGTAGAGCGCTTCGTAGTTGCCGTTTAGTTCATATGACCGCTTGAACGATTCGGCGGCGGCCTCGAACTGCCCCTCGTCAAAGAATTTCTGCCCCTGGGACAGTTGCTTCTTTGCCTTCTTGTCCTTTGCCGCTGCACTGACCGTGTCAATGGATGAAAACAGCAGCAAACCGAAGATCAACGTTGTCGTGATGGGTCTTCGCATCTAAACGTCTCCCCGCCTGAGGGCGCCAAGTCATCTGATCGACCATTATAGGGATTACCAATCAAGAGAACAACCTCCTGCGATAATCCGCCAACACACCCCCAATATTTAATGAATTCGCAGTGATAGCACTCAGTCGAACCGCCGCATGGTGGGTGCCGGCAGGACCGTTGGGAGCCGTGGTAAAAAAATGTTTTCCTCAAGACGGTCTGGGCTATAATCGCGGCACAATGACCGAATTCAAAGCCAAAAACAAAGATGAAAGCAAAGATGGGTCTATCAAAGAGGGATCAGACTCGTGGCAGGAATACCTGCAAACCCATACCCAAGCAGATCCGCGGCAATCGTCGGCCCGCCACGGCCGGCGCGCCCCGTGCCTGACAATTCTGTGGCATACCAATCCATATCGCATTGGTGAACGCAAGCTGGTGGCCGAATCGGATGGGGATCCTCCCCTTTGTGTCTCCCGAGCGGAACCGGAGTTTCGCGCTCCCAAAGGCGGTCCCAAACGCCCGCTGGCCGATCCCCATCTGAGTCGCAAGGGGATCTATTTCAGTGTGGGCGCCGACGGGGAGATTGAGCTCGACGTGAGCCGAACGAGCACCGTGGTCGAAGCCAACTGTCGCGAAGTCGACCAGCGCATCGTCTTTTCGCAACAAGCCGTTGACGAAGGGGTGGTGTTGCTGCTGGCCAACTGCCTCGTGCTGTTGTTGCATCGGGTCGACGCGTCGGCCCTGTCCGTTCCCGATATGGGGCTGATCGGACAGAGCGCCGAGATGATTCGGGTCCGCCGCCAGATCATCCGGGTCGCCGATCTGACGAGCCCGGTGCTCCTGCGCGGTGAGTCCGGAACCGGAAAGGAACTGGTGGCCACGGCGATATATAAAACCGGGGCACGACAGACCAAACCGTTTTTAAGCGTGAACATGGGCGCCATCCCCCTGACCCTGGCGGCGGCCGAGCTCTTTGGCGCTGCCCGCGGTGCGT
>JANQET010000153.1 GCA_028278265.1 Myxococcota bacterium | reverse complement strand
ACGGAGTGCCCTCTCCCCAAGCGCCGGGCATGCCCGAGCGGCTCCCGGTGGTCGGCCTAACCCCGGAGACCGAGTACTGTTTTGCGATCAAGACACTCGACTCCGGGGACAATCCTTCCGAACTGTCCAACTCCCCCTGCGCCACGACGCCGGGCATTCCTCCGGCCACCACGGTCGACCTGGAGGTGATAGCCACCACCGCTACTACGGCGACCATCACCTGGACCGCTCCGGGGGGGGACGGCAAGGTCGGTCAGGCGGCCCGCTACGACATCTGCGTGTCCAAAGAGCGCATCAACCGGCACTCTTGGGATCTGGCCAAGATCATCGCCACGCCGCCATTGCCCGGAGCTTCCGGCAGCGAAGAGCAGTTCACCATCGAGGGGCTCGAGGGGGATGCGCACTACTACGTCGCCCTGCGCGCCTACGACGAGCAGGACAACGAGAGCGGCATCTCCAACAACGCCCAGACCCGCACCGGGGACAACGTTCCTCCATCGGAGATCATCGATCTCAAGGCCGAAACCAATCCGGACGAGTGGGGCAGCCTGTTCGTCTCTTGGACCGCACCGGGAGACAGCGGCCCGATCGGTCAGGCCGTGGCCTATGATTTGCGGGTCTCTGAATCGGAGATCCTCGAAGAGAATTTCTACCAGGCCCTCGAAGTCCCGGCGCCCGAGCCGAGTCCTGCGGGCACCGCCGAGCTAATCGTGGTGACCGGGATCAAGCCCGAGGCCAAGTACTTCGTGGCGCTCAAGGCGATCGACGAGAGCGGCAATTGGTCCAACATGTCCAACCTGGCCTGGGCCAGAACCCGCGATGAGAAACCGGGCGCGGTGACCGATTTGGCGATCGTCGATTCCACCGGAGATGACATCGACAACGCCACCGTAACGCTGGAGTGGTCGGCGCCGGGGGACGATGCCTATGAGGGCACGGCGCGGCGCTACGATGTGCGCTACTCCCACACGCCGATCGACGCGGAGAACTTCGAGACCGCCATTCCGTTCATCAACGCACTGGCGCCATTGGTCGCCGGTGCAACGCAGCAGATCGTGGTCGATAATCTACAGATCAGCGACATCTACTACTTCGCCCTGAAGACCGAGGACGAGCGGGGCAACCTGTCGGAGATCTCCAATGTGGTTTCCCTCACTACCAAGGACGAGGTGCCACCGGCTTGTGTGCTCGATTTAACGGCAGAAACCGGCGACCCCTTCGGCAAGGTCGACCTGACCTGGACCCATCCCGGTGACGACGAGTTTGAAGGGGACGTGGCCGGTTACGATCTGCGCTGGTCCTATGAGCCGATTGACGAGAGCAACTTCGATGGCGCCACGCCGAGCTGGGCCATGCCCCCGGGCGGATACGGCGGGTCGATTGCCAATTTCACCGCCTCGGGATTGCCCGATGAGGTGCTGCTCCACTTTGCGCTGAAAGCAGTGGACGATGCAGGGAATTGGTCGACCCTGTGCACCGGCGCTTCGGCGCGCACGCCGGATGTGCCGCCGGAACGGATTGAAGATCTGGCGCTGGTCGAGGCCGGCCTGACCACCGCGACCTTGACCTGGACCGCGCCGGGAGATGACTTCGACGTGGGCACGGCCACTGCGTACGACATGCGCTACAGCAAGGAATCGTTCAACGTCAACAACTGGGAGGAGGGCACACCAGTTCCCCTGGATGCGCCTCTGCCCGCCGGCAGCACTGAGCTGGGGCTGATCGAAGGGCTGGAGCCGAACACCATGTACTACGTGGCGATCAAGGCCGTCGACGATCGGGGCAACTGGTCGCCCATGTCCAACGTGGTCAACTTCTCCACCCTGGACAATGTGGCACCGTGTCAAATCGAAGATCTCACCGCCGAGATGGGAACGTCCCCGGGTACGATTCACTTGGATTGGACCGCCACCGGAGATGACTGTGACGAAGGGGTGGCCACGCGGTACGATCTGCGCTGTTCCCTCGAGGTGATCACGCCAGAAAATTGGGCCGCCGCTACGGTGATCGAAGGGCTGGTCAATCCCAAGCCCGCCGGCTCGCCGGAGACCTACACGGTGACCGGGCTCAAGGACGAGACAGTCTACCATTGCGCTATTCTGGCCATCGACGATGCGGACAACGAAGGGCCCCTCTCGCCGGACTGCTTTGCCGAGACGATGCCGATCGGACCGGGCAAGGTCACCGACCTGGCCGGGGAGCCGGTCAAACCCCGCTCGGTCAATCTCACCTGGACCGCCACCGGGGACAACGGTGACGAGGGGACAGCTGCCGAGTACGACATCCGCTACAGCACCACCCCCATCGTGGGCTCCAACTTCGACCAGTTCGCCAAGGTGCTCGACCCGCCCGAGCCGTTGCCCGCCGGCTCGCCGATGACCGCTACGGTTCCCAACCTGCAGGAGTCAACCCTGTACTACTTCGCCCTCAAGGCGATCGATGCCAAGGGCGCCAAAGGGGAGATGTCCAACGTGGCCGAGGTGACCACCCTGGACGAGACCCCGCCGGGGGCGCCCTACGACCTCGATGTGGGCCTGCCCGGATCCTACGGCGGCATCCTCGGGGCGGCCGGTGTCTCTGCCTCATCCCAACTGGCCGATATCCTCGGTCCGGAAAATACCATCGATGGGGATGACCAGTCGATGTGGGTATCCGATGCCCAGAGCACACCCCTCGAGGAGTGGCTGATGGTCGACCTGGGCGATCTGCGCGCGGTCGATCGGGTGCGCCTGCTGCCCAATCCCCAGTACATCCACCTGTTCCCGCAGAACTTCGTCATCTCGGTGAGCGAGGATGCCCAGGAGTGGCATGATGTACTGGTGGTCGAGGCGTTCGAGGCACCGACCGAGTCGTGGATGACCTTCGGTTTTGATCCCCGGGTGGCTCAATTCGTCAAGGTGACCTCCTATGATCCGATCATCAGCTACTTCGGTCTGTTCTACACCGTGCTCTCGGGTATCGATATCTACGACGCGATCGCCCTGGACGGCCGGGCGCTGCTCTCCTGGACCGCACCGGGAGATGACGACCTGGTGGGCACGGCGGAATACTACGAGATTTATTACAGCATCTCCCCCTTCGACGAGAGCACGCTCACCTCGGCCACGCGGTATCCCTGCGCCCCTGAGCCACTGCTCACCGGCTCCCGGCAGGCCTGGGTCTTGGGCGGCCTCCAAGGGGAGCGCTCCTACCACTACGCCCTGCGCGCGGTGGACGAAGCGGGCAATATCGGTGCCCTCTCCGAAACGATCACCGGGGAAACCGCTGACGGTAAGCCGGCGATCATCTCCACTCTCGAATCCGTCGACGTGGGCATGTACGACGCGACGCTCTCCTGGATCGCCACCGGCGATGACGGGCACAGCGGTACTGCAGCCAACTACGAAATGCGCTACGCCCCCTGGTCGATGACCTTGGAGAACTTCGTCTTTGCCGTCGAGGTGACCGAGATGCCCGCACCCGAGGTGGCCGGAACCGCCCAGTCAGTGACCGTCACCGGTCTTCAGGCGGGCACGGTCTACCGCTTCGCGATTATCGTCGAGGACGAGAATGGTAACAAGTCGTACCTTTCCAATGTGGCGCTGGTCGAGACCGAACCGGAGCCGGATCATACGGCACCCCTGCCGGTGACCGACCTGGAGGCGACGATGCTGACCGCGGGCAATGATGCGATTGCAGGCACTGCTGTCGACTGGTCCTCTCAGCTCACGCCGGATTTCACTGCCCAATCTTTGATCGACGGCGACTTGGAGACCATGTGGTCTTCGGTGGCCCGCAACAACTCCCAGGAGGAGTGGGTCAAGATCGATCTCGGCTCGGCCCAGCCGGTGAGCCAGCTCAATATTTGGCCCCATCAGGACTACCCGGATCTGTTCCCCAGCGAGGTGACGATTTATGCCAGCACGGATGGGCTGAATTGGTGGGATTTGGTCACGCTCAAGGATTTGGCCGCGTCCGATCCGATCGAGCCGGTCAACTGGGCTTTCCCGGCAGTACCGATTCGCTACCTGCGATTTGCCGCGAACAAGCTGATGCTCAACAGTGAAAATGGTTTCTACTACGCCGCAGTGGCCGAGCTGGAGGTGATCCACGCCCACAGCGAGCCGGGAACCGTTGTCGTCAGTTGGACCGCTACGGGCGACGACGAAGCGGAGGGTCAGGCCGACGAATACGAACTTCGCATCGGTGCCTGTCCCTACGATCACGCCACTGCCGAGCTGGTCCAAATCGGCGAGTGCCGACCGGCCGGTGAGACCGAGAGCGTGCGTATTGCCGAGCTGGCCGAAGGGACCTACTGCCTGGGCCTGGAAGTGTTCGACGAAGCGGACAATGCGAGCGGGCTGTCCAACGTGGCCGAAGTGACGGTGCTCGTCCCGTAGTTTGGTGGCGGCTCACCGACCGCGGTTGGTGTTGGGACCGATGATGCGTTGTGGAAGCGCACTTCCACTGGTGTACCAATTCAGCTCAAGAGCTGGCAGCCTCACCTGTAAAAGTGACGGGCCAGGCCAAGGAGCCACATTCCGGCTAACACTGTCCTATCCCGAATTGCATGCTATATTTTGATCATGTCGATTATTGGAATTTTATTGCTGGTGGTCCATTTCGTCGTGGGCTTTCGACTCATCTTGCTGGCGAAAAACACCCGACAACCGCCTGAGTTCTTTATCGGGTTGACATTGATTCTTCTCACCACCGCCAGCGTCACCGGGATGATCCTCGATGCGGTTCTCGGGGAGGACTCAGCCCTGGCCGACATGCTCGTCGTTCTGCAATTGACATTGGCCCATCTCTCCCTGTTGGTGGTGCTGCACGTTGTGTTTCGACGGGAGTGGTGGGCGACCATCGCACAAGTGGTGATCGGTTTGATCTTCATCGTGGGGTTTTCCTACGAATTTTTCAGCGGCTGGCAACTCGGCGTTACGCCGTGGGGAACCGTCTATAACAAGTTGCGGTCGCTGGTGGCCGGGACCGCGTTCGTCTGGGGCTCGGTGGAGTGCTTTCTCGCCTACTCCAGGTTGAGAAAACAGGTTAGATTCGGTCTGGCACCGGCCTCCACCGCGATCAGAATTCTGTTGTGGGGGTTTTCCATGGTCGTCATCCCACCGTTGACGTTGATGTCGTATCTGTACCGGGAATTCGCCCTGATTGATCTATCGATAGTCTCCACAAGCTGGCTTGTGGGAAGTTTTTTCACCGTCATTTGTGTGTGGTTCTCGTTTTTCCCGCCGGAGAGCGTGATACGCTGGTTTGATCAAAACGCTGACAGCTCATTGGGAATTTCAAATGAGTGATATCCCGCTATTCGATCTCGTCGCGCAAGAGATCGAGAACCGTTGCCAGCTGACGACGATCCAGGTAAGGGGAACGCTGCGCATCGCCATCAAAGATGCGGGATTGGATCCCAAGCTCATCACCACGCGCCAGATGACCGTGATCCTCAATAAGGTACTCGGGCAACATCTGATTCGCCGGGGCATCGAAGCGGAGCAATCAAAGCAAATTTGCGCAACGATCGTTTCGACGATCACCGAGGCAGATCTACCCGATCCGACCGGGATCGAGCGACTTCCCGAGTCACTCTTCGAGCGATTGAACCAGCGTTGAGGTTCCCATAGAAGAAAGGCTCTACCCTCTTCTTACCCGACCCAAGTTGACCGAGCCGGTTGTGGTGTCCATCCTTAATTGATACCCCGTGTGTTCGCTGAACGTGGATGAGGTCCAGATGCAGCAAAAACTCAAACCGATCAGAACGAAAATTACGGTCAAAGGGGCTCGCATTCTCGTTGTCGAGGATGAGGAGACAGTGATGAAGCTGTTCTCCCACATTTTGGAGATGGATGGCTACTACGTGGAGACTGCTGAGACCGGGGAGCAGGCCGTGGAGCTGATTGAGACCAATCAGTACAATCTGCTGATTGTGGATAAGAATCTACCGGGCATCTCGGGGCTTGAAGTGGTGAAGCTGGCCCGTCAGATCCAGCCCCACACGGAAGTGATCATCATCACCGGCTACGCTTCCTATCAATCCGCGGTCAGCGCTCTGCGGTTGGGGGTGTTCGACTATTTGGAAAAACCGTTCCCCGATATCAACATCATCAGCGAAAAAGTACAGCGCGCCTTGGAACGACAGAAGCTCGTTTTTGAAAATCGCGTACTGGCCCGACACCTGCGGACCGCCGGGCAGAGCATCGAGGCATACGAAAAATCGTTGTCCGACTCGATTAGTGATGTGGAGAAGGTGGAGTTGTATCTCCAGAAGATGGCCGAACGGGTCACCATGGAGATTCGAGATGAGAATGCCCGACTCACCGGTATCCTGTCCAACACGGCAAGGCAAATTTACACATTGCAGAGCTGCTTGATCGAACTCGCCGAAAACTGGAAAGACGCTCCCCCTGAGTTGGCCGAGGCGGAAAAGCTGATTCGCCTGGCCTGGCGCACACTGGGGCCGGTCGGCGACCTCTCGAAATCCCCCTGGCACCCGGCAGACGTTGAGCCGGAATGAATGAGCCGTTGAAGCAACGATTAAACGTATCATACTAATAAGAGGAGGGTTGACGAGGAGGATCGGGTCAATGCACAAGCGCGTGGT
>JANQET010000446.1 GCA_028278265.1 Myxococcota bacterium | reverse complement strand
GTGCCTGCCCTCTGTTCACTACCCTTTTTTAGCATTCTTGATCTGAGCGATCAGCTCTTGAATCGCGGTGCTGTCTTTTTCGTGACCCAAGGCCACCTGGGCGTGGAGCTCGGCTTGCAGCCACTGGCCCTCCTTCATCGCCGCGACCGCCTGGCGATAGAACTGCTGCGCTGAGCGGGAGGTGATGGTCTCTTCGGGGCGTTTGGGTTTGAGCGCTCGGCGATCGTCCAGCTCGAGTCGCTTCTTCCCCATGGTCAGAGCCCGATCGTACATCTCCCGTTGTTCCGCATCGCCGAGTACGCGGTACGCTTCGTTGAGCCGCTTGTAGATGTCGTACAGGGCGTCGCGGACGGTCTCGCTGGCGTCCCGATTTCTATCGGGATGAAATTTGGCCGCTATTTTGTAGAACATCTTCTTGATGGCCGGCCGGTCGTCGTCGGCGGTGACACCGAGCAACCGGTAGTAGTCCAACTGATCGAGGACCTTGTGAATCTCCAACACATAGGCATCGAACTGTGTGTCCCGATTAGTCATTGTCCGCGTATTTCTCCATCAAGGCGTCGACCTGATCGTCGTCGAGGCTGCCCGAGAGCACGATTCGGGTGCTCTGCGCCTGGCCGGTTTCTTCGTTTTTCGCTGACACACCGAGGATCCCATCAGTGTCGATTTCAAAGGTAACCCTGATCTTGATTTCGCCGCGCGGGGCTGGTCGCAGATCGGACAGCACCACTTTGCCCAGCTCGGTATTGCCGTCGACACGGCGAGATTCCCCTTGGAAAATATTGATCGACACCTCTGTCTGGTTGTCGGTCGACGTCGAAAACAGTCTCGATTGCTCGACCGGGATCGCCGCATTGCGTTCGATTATCGGGTCGCAGAATCCCCCGGCAGTGGCCACCCCAAACGCCCGCGGCGTCACATCGAGCAACAGAGCCGGCTTGGCCTCGGGGACCACCGGTAGGGCAAAGGGAATTTCAGCGGCCTGTGGGGGCACCTTGATCGCCGAGCTCTTGCTCTTCTGACCGGCTTGCACCACATCTCCGGGGTGCACGGATCGGGTCTCCTGAATCTCGAGGGGCAACCAGGACTCCTCGGCCTCTTCGACCGGGGCGCCGTCGAGAAAGTTGGTCTCCGGCTCTTCGGGGCTGTCCATCTCCAGCTCGATGCCGACTTCTTCGTCGGAAATCCCGTCATCGAACAGTTTTTCGATGGGTGTCACGGGTTTCGGATCCTGCGCCTCCGGGGAAGCGGCCGGGCTGGATTGGGCCTCAGCAATCGGGGTCGGCTGGGCCATTGGTGCGCTGCGGTGGGGAATCGGTTCGCCGACCGGTTTGACGGGAAAGATGCCCACTGCGGGTTTGGCCGGCAGCTCTTTGGCCGGCGGCTCCTTGGGAGGAGGTGGCGGTGCATTCGAGCCCGTCGGGGAGGTGATCGCCTCGTGGTATGCGGTCGAAGAAATCCGCCCCTTGGCTGACGGAATCTGGTCGGTATTGAGCATGCCCTGCAGCGGAGGGGGCAGTGAGCTGGATCCGGGCAGGGAGCTCGATGGGGGCAGCGACTTGGGCGCCCCCTCGTTCTTGGAGAGCTCCTCGGCCATGAATTCGGCGTCGTCCAGATCCAGCACCACCGCACCGGGACTGAGACTGTTGATGTTGGCCAGGACGTCGACTTCGGCCAAATCGATCTCATCTTCACCGATTTCCGACTCACCGAACTCAGCTGGGTCGTCGATTAGGTCGGCTGGGTCGTCGATCAGCTCAGCATCCTCGAAGTCCAATTCGATCTCTCCGACGCTCGGCTTGGACGGCGCGACCATCGGGAGATCCGCCGGGGCATCGGAGCTTTCGATATCCAGACCGGTGATCTGCTGACCGGTGAGGGAAAATGCCTGTACTGCCGCGCCGATCGCCACCACTTCATCCGGGTTGATCTCAGTGCGGGGTTCGATGCCGAAGTACTCGGTAGTCCGCGATCGAATCAGGGGGATGCGTGTCGTGCCCCCGACAAATACCAGGTTGTCCAAGGAAGACCGATCCATCTTGGCCAGCTTGAGCGCCTCATCGCAGACGGCCAGGCTCTTTTCGATCAGGGGGGTCGCCAGGGTCTCGAACTCGGTTCGGGTCATCTTGAAATGAAAGTCGATCGACTTGCCGTCCGGCAGGGTGGCGATATCCTGCAGGGTCGCCTGGACGTCCTCCAGCGAGGAGAGCTGGCACTTGATCTTCTCGGCGACAAAGCGAATCCGCTGGATCGCCATCGGGTCCTCGGCCAGGTCGAATTTGTGGGTGGACATCAGCTGGTCGCGCATTTTGTTCACGATGATGCTGTCGAAATCGTCCCCGCCCAACCGGTTGTCTCCGGCAGTGGACAACACCTCGTAAATGTCATCGCTCAGCTCCACGATGGTGATATCGAAGGTGCCGCCGCCAAAGTCGTAAACAGCTATTCGCTCGGTCAGCTGCCCGCCGAAACCATAAGCCAGGGCAGCGGCGGTGGGTTCGTTGAGAATGCGCAGAACATTGAGCCCGGCGATACGCGCGGCGAGCTTGGTGAACGATCGCTGTACGTCGTTGAAGTTGGCCGGCACCGTGATCACCGCCTCGTTGATGATCGTCCCCAACCGCTGTTCGGCGGTCTTTTTGAGATGACGCAACATCACCGCGCACACTTCGGGCAGGGAAATTTCGTGGAAATCTCGCACCCGGACCACCGGGATTTCATCTTCGGGGCGGACATAGACTTCGTACGGCAGGGTGTCGATCAGACTGCCCATCTCAGGCGTATTCAGATCCTGACCCAATAACCGCTTGAAGGAGTAAATCGTGTTTTTCGAATCGACGACCTGTCGATCCCTGGCTTGGTGGCCCGAGAGCACGTCCCCGTCGCTTAAAAATGAGACGATGGACGGTTGGATATGGCGCCCTGCGGCATCTTTGACCACTTTGGCTTCGTTGTTCCGGACGACAGCGGCTACTGAATTGGTGGTGCCGAGATCGATCCCGATGGCGATACCCATTGTCCCTCCGATGAACTGGTGAGCCGAACCGTGAACACCAAAACTATCCTACCTAGTGTGATGCGTTTTGTGAAGTTATCCACTCGACGACGACGACAATATCGGCCAATTGGCCCGCGGGGATAAGTCCGCTCCGCTCCGTTCTCCCTTTTGCAGAGAGAGGTAGCCGGCGTACGCGATCATCGATGCGTTGTCGGTGCAGTGCTCGATCGGCGGCGCGAACAGTTCCAGGTTTCGCTCCTTGGCCACCGCCGCTGCGTGCTGACGCAGACCGGCGTTGGCCGCGACCCCACCGGCCAAGACGATACGCTCGATTTGACGCGCCCGGGCCGCCAAGGTGAGCTTGCGCACCAAAATTTCGACCACGGCCCGCTGAAAGCCGCGGGCAATGGCGCTGATTTGGGACTCGTCGGGTCGGCCGCCGAGCCGGGCGACGTGCTGGGCCACAGCGGTCTTCACCCCGGAGAAGCTGAACTCGTAGGAGTCCCTTCGGCGCAGCGCCTGGGGGAAGGATTGCTCCTCGCCGGCGGTCCGGGCCAGGCGATCGATGATTGGGCCACCGGGATAGCCCAATCCGACGAGCTTGGCCACTTTGTCGAAAGCTTCTCCTGCGGCGTCGTCGCGAGTTGAGCCGAGACAGGTGATTCGATCGTCGGCTTCCACCAGGTAGATGCCCGTGTGGCCGCCGGAGGCCAGCAGCGCCATGTAGGGGAATGCGGGTCGGGGCAGATCGTCCCCTTCGATGCGGGCGGCGAGCAGATGACCCCGCAGGTGGTTCACCCCGACGAAGGGGAGATTCCGCGCGACGGCCAGCGTTTTGGCGGTCTGCAGCCCCACCAGCAACGCGCCGACCAAGCCGGGACCGGAGGTGGCGGCGATGCCGTCAATCTCGTCCAGGGTGACCCCTGCCCGATCCAGTGCGGTGCGAATCACCGGCAGGATGTACTGCATGTGCTGGCGGCTGGCCAGCTCCGGAACCACGCCACCGTAAGGGCGGTGCACCTCCACCTGGCTGGCCACCACATCGGAGAGCACCCGGCCGTCGCGGACCACCGCGGCAGCTGTTTCATCGCACGACGATTCTATTCCCAGGATGTTCAATCTTTTTTCTCTCGATGGTGAGGTGCTGTCTGCTGCTTACCGATTCCCAGCAACGGGGGCTGGGCCGGATCCGGATTGGCCCCGTAGAACAGATCGTCGGCCCAGAGAAACATGCGGTTGAAGATGGTCGTGCCGGCGACGATCTTGCGCACCCACTGATGTAGCGGCGTGTCGAGTTTAGCAAAGGTACACGTGCGAACACACACCCCGCAGTCTGTGCCTTGGGTTCGCCAGTAGTGGTAACAGCGCTCCTTTTTCATCGGCCATTTCAAGGCGCCGTGATCGACGGTCAACTCCCCTTCGGGGATCGCTCCGGCAGGACAATTTCGCGCGCATTTGGCGCAGACGCGACAAAAATCGGCGATGCCGTAGCAGGTGCGCTCGTCGTTCTCCAGGTGAGCGTCGATGGTGACCACACCCAGTCGAACCCCCGGACCGTGGGTGCGGTGGATTAAAAACCCGTTGCGTCCCACCTCGCCCAAGCCGGCCATCTCGGCCAGCGGGGGACAGACCACCAGGTAGTTGGCATCCACGTGGGCCCGTGCCTGATACCCCATCCGCTTCAGCGCATTGGCCAGCGCAAAGCTGACCACCGCTCCCTGCTGATAGGACCGCGCGGTTTCGGCAATGGAGAGCATCTCCGGACCGGTGCGCACGAACTCGGGACGCATCACAAAGACCAGTACAATCGCGTGGCGATGGTCGAGGGTGATCGGTACGCCGAAGCGGTCCGCCCGCCGGCCTCGATAGGTGTAGACAAAGGCCGGATCGAGGTCGCAGATCCCTACATCGTCCGCCCCGAGGAACAGGGCCGCCTCTTTGACGAACCGGCTCAATGCCCTGGGTGATGCGTCCGGCAGGACGTGCCGAATCTCCCCGATGGGCGCTTTCTTGGTCATCGTTCCGGCGATTCCCTCACCGGTCACTTCACCGCGATCTTCCCGCTCCACTGCGTTGGCCACCAACTCCGACGCCTCGAACAGACCCTCCACCAGGGATGCCTCTCCAGCGCGGTAGCGTTGGGTGCCCGGCGAGGCCAGGCCGCCCAGGGCGCGGAAGCGATCATCAGTGAGTTTCTTGTCGGGATTCTGCGTGTAGTACTGCTGATAATTATCGGTGCCGTCAATCAAACAAGCCCGGGCAAAAATGGTATCCCGCTCGTCGAATCGTTCCAGAGGTCCAGGATGTTCAATCAATTTCGGTCGCATCGGCTCCTCGTCGGTAGGGACCATACATCATGGGCCCGCGGAAGGCTACACTCGGATCTGGACAAAACAACATTCGCGATACCGTCACCATCAGTGGGGAGGATCGGGTTGCCGGTCGGACATCTCGACGATCACTCTCGTCGTTTTTCCCGCCCTGACGCGGACCGTGCGGGTTTTGGTGACGCCTGTTTCGGGATTGGTGAAGACCGCCCGATGCCTGCCGGCGGGAAGCTTGAGCCCGATGATCGGTGTGGTGCCCCGCTCGGTTCCCCCGATGGTCACTTCGGCCCAGGGATCGGCGTTGATGTCGACCCGGCCCTGACCCGGACGCTTGGGCGGCCGGTCGGCTGCGGCGGGCGGTTCTGTCGGCGCTGCCGGCGTCTGTATCGGAGACTGCGCCGGTTCGGCATCAGCCGGGGGCTCGCGGACCGGAGGTGGCTCTGGTGCGGTGTCCGGGGAAACGGGCGGCAGGGGGCGCTCGAGCGGCGGTGCTTTCGGCGGGGCCGGTTCCCCGGTCGACTCGCTGAACAACCAACCCAGGAGGCCGATCCCCGCCAATACCACCACGGCGACAAGGGCGGCGCGGAGGTGGGGTGATCGCTTGGCCTTTGTTGGTGGCGCCGTCGAATGTCGCACCGCCGAGGCAAACGAGGCCAGGTCGGCCCGGATAATCGATTCCGCATCCCGGCTGCTGGTTTTTTCATTGATCCGTTGCACTTGGCAGACCAGGTCGGCCAGCCGCTTGGGCGTAAAGGCGGGAAACCGCGCATAGAGCAGTTGGGACAGTCCGCTGTGCAGTGTTTCGGCGGTTTGAAACCGTTCCTGCGGATCAAAGGCGATCGCCCGGTCGATAGTTTGGCTGACTGAACGGGGAAGCCAGACCGCGGCCTCCTCGAGGGGGCGATATCCTTCGGTGCCCGAGAGCGTGTGCATCACCACCACGTCGCCACCACTGCTCACCGGATGGGTACCGGTGAGCAGCTCGTAGAGCACCACACCCAAGGAGAAAATATCTGAACGAACATCCAGCGCCTCGCCCCGGGCCTGCTCCGGTGACAGATAGCGGAGCTTGCCCTTGATCACGCCAGCGTCGGTCTGGCCCTCGGTGGCCGCGCTGACCGCGATCCCGAAATCGCACAGCTTGACCTCTCCGCTGCGGCTGACCAGGATGTTGTGGGGTGAGACGTCCCGATGCACGATGTTGAGGGGGGTGTTTTCCCTATCGGTCGCTTGGTGGGCGTGGGACAGACCGGCGGCGGCACCAATCCCGATCCACAGGGTCACATCGAGGGGAAGGGCCAGGCCCTGGACGCGGCACGTGTCAATCAATGTCGAGACGTCCACGCCGTCGATGAACTCCATCGCCAGGTAGAGTCGGCCGTCCACCGTGCCGAAATCGAAAATCGGCACGATGTTGCCGTGGGCCAAATCGGCCACGATTTTTGCTTCGTCGGTGAACATCGACAAGAAGCGTCGATCCTCGCTGAACTGTTCGTGAATCATTTTGACCACGACCGGCTTCTTGAAGCCCCCCGGGCCGCTGGTCTCCCCGAGGTACAGTTCGGCCATGCCGCCCCGCGCGATTTTCTTTTTCAGCAAGTACGGGCCGAATTGTCTGGGAAGGCTCGTGTCGTCCAAACTCATCTGATTGACCTAAGGTAAGCTATCCACCAAGTTCAGCCGGAGTCAATAAAAGAGAAGGGATTGCGGGCTATTGCACCCCAATCACCACCCCTGTGGCGATGGCGGCCACGACGACGGAGATCGATACCCAGAACCAGGGGGAGCGGGTCAGCTCAGCCCAGTCCTCCCTGGTGGTGATGTCGTCCGTCGCCAGATGGAGTTTCTGTGCTGCGTCCTCTTCATCTTCGTCGTCTTCTTCTAGAGTGTCCGGATCAGGCGGAGTGACGGTCACCCTGGCGGGGGAGGGGGGCGCAACGTCGG
>JANQET010000344.1 GCA_028278265.1 Myxococcota bacterium | reverse complement strand
AGAATCTCGATGCCTTTGATCCTTGACCACTGTTTGATTGTATCCACCACCAACTGTCTTTTGTTCCCGTACAGTTCTTGTCGTCGATACTTCCGTATCCAAACCACATGGTACTTACAGTCCCAAAGCGAGTGTGATAACCTGTGAAATCGTTCCATTTTGATTCTCCTTTACTGGGTAGTTGCCATTTCCAGTTTAGGAGATTCTTGGGACTAATCACTGGCATAGCCATTGTTCATACCACTGGCATGCCAGTGGTTTATATTTTTAATTAGCGCGGATTTTCGTACCACAACACGTCGTCGTCGGCTAGGGAGCCGGTCACCACGTCCAGATCCCCATCGGCATCCACATCCCGCAGCTCGAAATCGGCCGGTAACCGGATTGTCTCATTGTCAATATAGTGGGTGATCCACTCGCCTTCGTCGGCATCCCCTGTCTCCACCTTTTCGAACCAGGCGATGGAACCGGGGACACCCAGGCCGCTGTTGCCGAAGCTAACCGCTGCGACATCGGTCACTCCGTCCAGATTGACGTCGGCGGCGTAGATATCGGTCGCCGAATAGTCGTCTCGAATCCAGCCGGTGGTCCACGATCCACCGACCTCCTGCGGGGCGAAAAACGCCTGAATGCCCGGCTGCATCAAGGCCGATACGATCACGTCATTGTGGCCATCGGCGTCGATATCCAGTGTGTTGATGTCGAACGCGGCCACGATATCTTCGGCGATGATGTGATCATTGAATTCGAGATCACCGTCATCGTTTTGGAGGGTCGTCCAGGAAATCCGTTGCGCGTAGTAGTTCGAATTCAGCACATCTACGGCGCCGTCCCCGCCGATATCGGCCAAAAAAATCGAGGTCCCCGTTCCCTCCGGCAGAGACTCCACCCGCCAGGGAATCAACTGGGGAAAGAACCGGGGATTGATCAAGATCTTGGCCGAGTCCGTGCCCCCGGCGATCACATCTTCGAATCCATCATCGTTCACATCGTGAGTGTAGACCTTCCAATATCCCTCGCTCGAGGACGCTTGCAGCACGACCTTGTACCACCAGCCGGTCGGTCGCCGAAACGGTGACAGCAGATGAACCTCGCCACCGGAGCTGTCCGGTCGGCTGGCCGCCACGACCACCTCTACCCGCCCATCCCGATCGATATCTGCCGCCGCGACACCAGTAGCACCTTCAATCGGTAGACAGGAAGTGTTCCAAATCACGAATTTGTCCCAAGATCGTCCGTAATCATTGTTGCGGTACCAGGCGATTTCCGAGAGATAATCCGGTCGCTGGGTGTTGCTGGTGGCAATGACGTCCAGATCGCCGTCCTGATCCATGTCTGCGGTGGCCACGTACATCACCGCGTCTTGCTCGCCGATGGTGTGTTTGATCCATTCCCCGTCGCCCACTGACGTGGAGTCGCATTCCCCTCGGGCCGCCAGAGCACTGCTGCTAAGGCAAACCAATACCACAATCACATATCTCCAACTGATGGTCATCGTCTTCTCCTTGGTGGTTTGACATCTGAGCGTTCGCATAAAACACCGTCCGTTTGGCATTTGATTCGATACAAGCCCCGAGCGGTTCCAACATTGAATTGTTAATTCGCGATCGCCACACCATCATACGAGCGGTGATTGGAGAAATCAACGACTGGCCAACGATTTTAATTGTCGGGGACTTGGGTAACACCCTGAATCAGTGAGAGATTATTCAATTAGCCCGAACCGGGAATTGCAAAAAATAATTATCCAACGAATTAATTGGGTCATCCTTTATTTTTTTGTATCTCGTTTGATGAATGTAAGACACTTACAATACGCCCAGCGATTATCGCTATTGCTTTGCCGGACCGTTGTTGTATTTTTCTGCCCTGATTTTAAGGTGCATCAATCGATTCTGAAAGCGATCCAGTTGCCGTACCATCATATCAATCTCTTCGGCGAGCGCGGGCTCCTGTTCGCCGCGAGCTTCTCTTTTTCTCTCCTGCTCGGCCAGCTCGTTTTCTTCTCTGGCCGCGTCCATCCCGTTCATGATGACCCCGATGAACAGGTTGAGGATGATCATCGTGCCCAAGAGGACGATGGAAACAAAAATCACCGGACTGCCGATGGGAAATGCCTCAGAGGCGGTGCACAAATGCTCCATCCCATCATAGCCGTAGTTGGCGCAGCCGTCCCGATTGATGTACATCAGGTCGGTCCAGTCTTCCAGCGTTACCGCCCTGAACAGGGACAGCATGGAGAGGGGAAGCGTGGCAAAATGGACCGGATCGTTTTGACTGAACATGAATGTCGCTGCCACCGCATAGACGTAGAAGAGGAGAATCAACAGCAAACTGACGTACGCCATGGAGGGAATGGACTTGAGCAGCGCGCCGACGAGCACTTGCAACTTGGGCAGGGCTCGGACCAACTTGAGCACCCGCAGCAGCCGAGCGAGGCGCAGTACCATCACGTACTGGGCGTCCACTGGCATGAAGCACGCTGCGACAATAATGAAGTCAAATACATTCCACGGATCAAAGAAATACTTCCACGGCTGTTTACCTTCGGCGCCCATCTTGATCACGACCTCAGCGACGAAGATCCAAATGATCAGCTGGTCGAGAATGTGAATTACCCCATGGTGCTCAGCGGCAAAATCCTGGTAGGTTTCGATCCCCACCAGCACGCCGGCGAGAACGATGACGATTGTAATGGTGTTTTGAAACCACGCGGCTTCTGCAATCTTCTTCAATAGTTGCTGCATAATGGGTTATCTCCTTGCTATTTTCTCCGGAATTCCAGACATCAGTCATCCAATGAGGCCCGTTAACGAGCATCGTTCAACGAAATTTTGCCGAAAATAAACCATCAAATTGAAATACAGTCAAAGTATTTCAAATCTGGAAGAATAGGTTCCGAGTTCGACGGGTTCGATCTGTTGTATATTCAGATGAATTGTTGATTTGGCTCACGGCGGGATAATTCCGTCTTACCGATCCAGTTCTTTTCTGATCGCCGAGCCGATCTGCTCGATGAGATAGGGCTTTTTGATGTAGGGGCCGGCGCCGAGTTTCTGCGCTTGTTTGACGTTTTTCGTCTCTGCAAAGCCACTGACGACCACCGCTTTTTGCCGGGGATGGATCTTGAGCACTTCTTTGTACGTTTCCAAGCCGTCCATTTGGGGCATGATCATATCGAGCATCAGCAGGTCCACCGGGTTGTTCTTGAGATACGAAACAGCCTCCCGCCCACAGGTGGCAGTGATCACCCGGTATCCCAACTCCCTGAGAATGGTTTGGGCGATCTCCCGCTGAGCCGCGATATCATCGACCACCATTATCCGCTCCCCCTGACCGTGAATTCTCTTGTTTCGCAGCTCGGTGCACTCCTCGGTTACCTGCGCCCTGGTGATGGGGAAGTAGAGCTTGAACGTGGTTCCCTTTCCCCGCTTGCTCTTAACGTCGATATACCCGTTGTGATCCTTGACGGTTCCCCAAATGACCGACATCCCCAACCCTGTGCCGCTTCGGCCCATTCTCTTGCTCGTATAAAACGGCTCGAAAATTCGTTCCAAATCCCTTGTTGCGATACCGTCGCCGCTGTCCGTCACGGTCACCACCACATAGTCACCCTCTTTGATGTGGTCGTAGCCCCTTTTCTTTTGGTCGATGGAACGGTTCTCCGTCGAGATGAACAGTTTGGCCGGTGAAGCGTTCAGCGGAATGGCCTCGAATGCGTTGCGCACCAAATTGGCCAGGCTCTTGGACAGATGCACCGGCGAACCGGCGATGTTCAACAGCCGTTTGCTCAGCCGAGATTTGACCTGAACATCCACCCGTCGCTCGCTCAGCTTCTTGAACTCGATGCTTCCCAAGTACTCGGTGATGACGGTGTTCAGATTGACGATTTCAACCGCTGTCACCCCCCGCCGGGCAAGGGTCAACAGATCCTGCACGATCGCAGCGGCCTCCTCACCCGACCGCTTGATGGTCATCATCGGTTCCCGCAGCGGACTTTCCTCGGGCAACTTGTACAAGAACAGATCCGGATAGCTCACGATCGCCGAGAGCTTGTTGTTCAAATCGTGGGCCACGCCACCGGCCAGAAATCCGAGGGCTTCCATTTTGTGGCGCCGGGCGAGCTGGGACTCGAGCTCTTTTCGCTCAGTTTCCAACTTCTTTTGATGGGTGATATCCCGCACCGTGCCTTTGACGACGCTCAGGTCACCCTTGTGCACCAGGTTGGCATTGACCGAGACCACGATGGTCTGTCCGTCTTTCTTGTTGAGCTCGACCTCAAAGTTGTTGACCCGCCCCTGATCCGTCAAACGGAAGGTAATCTCGTCGGCGACCGTTGCGTCGGAGTAGACGTCAAACACTGTCTGGCCCACCAGCTCTGCTGCGTCATAGCCGACAATCTCCTTGACAGAGGGGGTTACTGTTAGAATCTTACCTTTCAAATCGGTCTCGAAATAGATGTCGAGATAGGATTCGAAAACCTCCCGATACTCCTTCTCGCTTTTCTTCAGCGCTTCTTCCACCTGCTTGCGCTTGGTGACGTCGCGAATGACGAATTGAACGATCTGTTGATCGGCGATCTCGAACAGGCTCGAAGAAATTTCCGCGTGGTACACTCGCTCTCGTTTGTTGACAATATCAATCTCATAGCGGGCATACTTGTTGTTGATCACCTCGGCGAGGATCGCCTTTGCCGCGTCCCGCTCGACTCCGGGATGCAGATCAAAAATCGTCAGGGCCAAGAACTCATCTCTGGTGCGGGCGAATTGACTCAGCGCCTGCTGATTGACATCGATGATTTTTCCCTGCAAATCGCAAAGCACTATTGCATCGTTGGAGTAGTGGAAAGCCCCGCTGAACTTCTCCTGGGTCAGCTTGAGCAGCTCCTCGGCCTGTTTGCGCTTGGTGATGTCCTGCACATATTCGATGACATTGACCACCTCACCCCGATCGTCAAAAATGGGAATCACCCTAATCTCTTTGAAGGATCCGTCGATCGGGTTTCGATCTTCGTAGGTACGCGGCTTGCCGTCGTTGAATGTATCCACCGGCGGACAGTAGTCACAAGGGGCATCCAGGTTCTTGAACACCTTGTAACAATAGGACGGTTGCCGTTTCTCCTCTTCGGTGATCCATTGGTGGGCCTTCCAATTGCTCAAGATAATCCGGTGATTCCGATCAATCACACAGAGCAAGCCGTCGAGCGCTTCCAATGTGCTGGTGAGCAGTTCTTCGACAGTGGGTTTACGATCCATCGTCTCCCCCTCATAGACCAGCCGACACGCGGTGATCGTATGCCGAGGCACCTCACCGTGTCAACGCTACGTAATTTATATGTAAAGCACGACCGTAGTGTAGTGGCGTACAATAACCAATCGGTATTGGGATAACATGACGCTAGGTGCCGATCGCTTTGGAGTTACTTTTTGATTTGATAGATGCGCACATAGTCGACCAGGTAGCGGGTGGGAAAGTCCAGGTTGTCCACGCTTCCGCCATTTGCGCCCAAAGCGAGGTTCAATAGGAGATAGTGGGGTTGACGAAATGGGTTTTGACCCGCGCAGTCCCAACTTCCGTTTATTGTTTCCGATAGGGACACGTCATTGAGAAAGATGCCGTCAACGTAGATGGTCGAGGTGTTTTCGTCCCAATCGGTCTCCCACAAGTGAAATTCATCGGTCCAACCGGCGCCGAATGAATTAACCGTCTTCTTCGATCCGTCCCACTTGGCTTTCCATGGTTCGTCTGTGCCCCAGGCAAAATTGGCCAGGATGTTGCCACCGTAATTCTCCATGATGTCCAGCTCGCCACAAGCGGGCCACTTGCATTCGTTGCCCAGGGTCCAAATGGCCGGCCAGGTTCCTTTGTAGTTGGTGACTTTGGCGCGGACCAGAATTTTCCCGTATTGCCACGAAGCGAGCCCCCGCGTCTTGATGCTCGAAGAGGTGTATTCGATAAAGGGTCGGTTTTTCCTCCAATCGTCCGAATTCGGATCGTAGTTGGGGTTGGGTCGGTGGTCTGTGCGCCCTTCTATGATCAGCACGCCCCCTTCCTGAACGGCGTTCTCTTCCTGGTACCACTGGAGCTCCTTGTTTCTCACAAAGCCCTTCTCGAATTTCCACTTGGCGCTGTCCGGCGGCCCGGTGCCATCGAATTCGTCCGACCAGACCAGCTCGTAGGGCGATTCAGCTTCATAGTGGAGGGTCAAATCATCTGCGTAGCCCGGTTTGTCGCCGCGATGCTTGTATGCGTAGACCGTCGCGCGGGTGCTGCCGAACCCGGTGGTGAAGGTCAGACTGACCGATTGATACGTCTGACTGGTGATCTCCCGGCGGGTGGTGTTTCCGCCGTGGTGCTTGACGCCAATGGCGATACCGTGAGTATCATCAGTGCGCCCCCAACCGCTCAGGCGATAGGTGGTGTTGGGAGTCAGCCCTGTCACCACCTGCTCGGCCCCGTTGTTCGTGGTAGCCTTCACAGCCCAGTCACCCTCACTGGCGTTACCGCTGACCCGTTCGGCTCCGCCCCAGATGTTCCACCCGTTTTCACCGTCCTCAAAGCTGCCGTTGATCAACAGGTTTTCGGGTTCAGTGTCGGTGTCCCCATCAGAGTCCGCGTCAGTATCAGTATCCCCATCCGCATCGGTATCCCCATCCGCATCGGTGTCGGCGTCCGCATCGGTGTCAGCGTCCGCATCAGTGTCAGCGTCCGCATCGGTGTCAGCGTCCGCATCGGTGTCCGCATCCGCGTCAGTATCCGCATCGGCGTCCGTGTCCCCATCTGCATCCGAATCCCCATCCGCATCTCCGCCCGCCTGATCCGATGGGTCGGGATCTGTTCCACAACGAGCTCCGAAACAGACCGCGAGGATAGCAAAGGACAAGATCACCAGCTGATGTACCCTGTCGTGATAGCTGAAAGTGATCATCATAGTCGCCTCTCGAAGTATATTTATTCCTTTAATATACTTAACATTCAGACTAGTGGACTGATGACAGCGTGTCAATCTGGCCCTGCTCCCAAGAGAGTTATCCGTCTAAGGTGAACTCAACCTGGGCCATGCTCTCCCCATTGATTTGAACCTCGAGCAGATGGCGTCCGGGATAGAGCACGCGGGTGGTGGTTGGTCTCATCGCGTGGTGTTTTTTCAAGGTGAGACGGCTGTTGGCTGCCAACGTCGTCTGCTGCCATTTGAACACCTTTTTGGAAAGCTCCCCCGTTTTGCGCACGTAGTGCACAGCGTAGTCGACCATCAGTTTCTGGTCAGTCGGTGACACCGATGTCAGATCCAAACCGATTTCAAGACGATCTCCAATTTTTACGCTGCGAGCAGACAATTTGAGTTTGGCTCGGATGTTGTTCGGTGGCGGGTAGCCCAGCACCGCCAGGGCATCCCCATTCCCGTTCTTCACGAGGGTGCGCAGTGCCCGTCCGATGATCCATTGACGCTGCTCGGTGGCCCCCTTTGACCAACTACGACATTTGGCGATCACGTCGGCAGGATGATCTTTGGCGATATCGTTGAGGTTGTTGGCCACGGATTTTTGCACGTAGCGTTCGGGATCGTTTTTGAGCGCCTCCAATATCGGCCAAATCGGGCTGGGATCGGCGACCAGGGCATGGAGTTTCTTTCCCCAAGGCAGACGGGGTCGACACCCCTCTGAACACCACCTGCGCACGTGAGGATTGGCGCTCGAGGTCAATTCCAACAGACGTTCGAACGTCTCGGTCGGACGACGCTCGACAAAGGGTCTGATGGCAAACTCAGACGAAAACCGGGTTGTGAGCGCTTCCATCGCTTGTATGGATTCCTCGAAATGGGGCAATCCGTGGTCGGCAATAAACTGCCCGATAGGCCACTGAAGCCAACCGTCAGTTACCGCCTCGCAGTCGGGCAGGGGTGGGGGAAGGCTCCTCGTGAGTGTTTCGAGGGCGTCGGGAATATGGCCCGGGAGGTAGTTGAAGAGGGCATCGGAGAATCGCTGAACCCGCGCCGCAAATTCCAGCTCGTCGAGCCCGTCACTGCACATCCGCACAAATGCCCGAGACCGAAACTCGGGCATCACTGCCTTGATCTGAGCCGCCATCGCCCGGGCAGCGGCAGCATCAAAATACTCTTTAAACGCTTTGCGCTCTTGATGATTGGTTTGATTGTTTGGCATGACGTTACCGCTTTATACGATATCGCCGCTATACACGCCCCTTTTTAGGGTGTCCAAGATCAACCGGATGCGCTAGAGGTCGTTGGCCAACTGGAGGGCGTACTTCCAGCCATCCGGGTCGGTATCATTGGAGGGCACGTACTCTACCTTCATTTTTTCATTGATGAAGTACATTGAGGGGTAAAATCCCACGCACAGCTCCTCGTCGAACGTTTCATTCCCCAGCATTACGGGCACATACTCATCCGGGTGCAGCTCGGCCCAGGTGTCCACCGTTTCGATGGTCGCCGGGTTGTGATCACCGTCTTGGGTCAGCACCGTGATGAAATGAAATTTGCCCGCGTGCAAATTGGCACGGACATTGGGATATTGATCGTCCCAGGCGTCCATGCCGTGGGCCAACCAATCGGCGATGGTGTTGCAGATCCCGCACCATTCGGTGGAGAGATCCAGCAAGACCGGCGTGCCGGAGAAATCGTAGAACTCCACTATTTCGTGACACTGGTCCATGTACTTGAAATCGGGCACCTGGTCGCCCTCTTCCATATTGAATTCATCCCAGGTCGGGTATCCCAGCGCATCCTTATCCGCCTGACTTACCACGGGCCAACCGCATTCATAGCCGGTGTCCGTATCGCTGTCGCTATCCGCATCGCCGTCCGCATCCGTGTCGCCGTCACTGTCACTGTCGGTATCGCTGTCACTATCCGAATCTGCGTCACTATCGCCATCCGAATCCGCGTCGCTATCCCCATCGGCATCGCTGTCCGAATCCGCGTCAGCATCGGCGTCGGAGTCACTATCGGCGTCTCCATCTCCATCCCCATCACTGTCGCTGTCACTATCGGAATCCGCATCGCTATCCCCATCAGAACCACCGTTTTGCGGTGAGGAGTTGCAGGCCTGAGACACCATTCCGGCGGCAAAAAGAAATACCAACACCACAACACCCATGCGAGACAACTTTGATCGATTTATCGGCGAATTCTGCACGTTCCCGCTCCTTCTCGGATCGCCATCACGAGGCAGCCCATCAACCGGGCGCATCGAATGCAATCCGTACTATCATCTATCTTTATATACTTGAACGTCAAGGAATCAGTTTGTGGGCACCTTCCCATCCTGCTGTGGTTCCACCGGCCCCGATTGCCGACACAACTGACACAACCGACACTAAATTACCTAGTGCCAGACATATGGGATCATCCGCAAATTCACTCCCGATCGACCGTGTCCCCCCGGTATGTCTCGTCCATTTCGGATCGGCGCTAGCGAGCTGAAACTGGCACGCTCATTGCGAACAGCATCACATCACATTCAATGGCAGCGTGAAGGGGGGCCTCCCAACTGCTGTAAAATACTGCCAAACCGCAACAAAAAGGAGTGAGCGAAATGACCCGAAAAAGAATCCCCATCGCCATGGCAATCGCGGCCTGTTTAGCCCTGACCAGCGTAGCTTACGCCGGCTATGACCTGACGGTCGAAGTGTTCATCAACGAGGGATACGCACGGGGTGGATTGACCGACGTGAGCGACAGCGCAGACAACACCCAGTTCATCTACTGCGCCACCGCTTCGTGGGGCGCCGGCCATCAGTTGGGTGTCTGCGCGGCGCGGGACGCGTTGGGTGAGTTTCACAGCTGTCGCACAGACGATCCAGAGCAAATTCGCGTTATTCAGTCGGTATCTGATGCGTCTTACGTGACCTTCCAATGGGACACAGACGACCCGAATATCTGCACGTATGTCAGCGTGACCAACGGTTCGCAATTCATGTAGACGCTCGATGAACCAGGAGCAACAGGCAATGACGCGAATCGCTTTTCCAGCCGCATTGGTGCTGCTTCTCTTGACCGCCTTTGGTTTGGGTTTTGCAACCTGCTATTGGACGGTGGCGCAGCAAAACGCCAAAGCTGAGCCGACTGTTCAGGGAGCTCAACCCGTGGTCATGAGGTCCGAATCGGTGCCTCTGTGCCGTATGTCTGACCGCACGTCGCTATCTCCTTCAACACTGGCCGAGCTCAGTGATGTCATGCGCCGCGCGATTGCCGAGGCACAACCGCGACACCTCTGGAAGCCGGGCAATTCGAGGGTGGACGAACCGTTGACAGTGGAACAACAGCAGCACCTCGCTCGTGTGAGCCACTACATTGCCGAACGCATGGACCACGGGACCTGGACCACCGACGACCGTGAGACCTTCAATCAACTGTTGGCCGCGCTCCCTCCCCCGGCAAGAGACGAGGCCATCGATCAGCTGCTGACAGCTGTCAACACCGAGCAAATCGCTGTCGAATCAGGCCTCCCTCTTCTTTGACGCTCGGCACATAAGAGAGCTTTTGCAATGCCAACAAAGACAATAATAAGAAAGGTAATGTAGTCGCCAACACTCCACTCCCGGTGAAACTGGCCAGCTGACGATCATATCCAAGGAAAACCATCTTTACGTTGTTTACAACATAAACCAGATTTGATGACCGCTTTCTTAAATCGAGTTGTAACAATCCGTATTGGTAACTTCACCAGGAAACAAGACTAAACCGTTTTTGTGTTCTTTAATTGGGTCTTCCAACGTTGAACGGGTTGGAAGATGAGCAATCGGAGAATTACCACTAATGAAAACGACCGCACATCACACCACGCGAATACTCACCCTACTCACCGTTGGTGCACTGGTAGCCGGCTTGTTCACCCCGTTGGGCTGTAGCGACTCCCCGGAGAACAGCGGCGCTGACGGAGACACGGACAGCGACGCAGATGGGGACGCGGACGGCGATGCAGACAGCGACGCAGATGGGGACGCGGACGGCGATGCAGACAGCGACGCGGATGGGGACGCGGATGGAGATGCGGACAGCGATGCGGATAGCGATACGGATGGGGACGCCGACACCGACGCGGATGGTGACTCGGATAGTGATGCTGACGGGGACGCCGACGCAGATACCGATTCAGACTCGGATTCAGACTCCGACGCGGATACTGATGCGGATACCGATTCAGACTCCGATGCCGATACCGACGCGGACACGGACGCAGACACGGACAGCGACACGGACTACCCCGGCGGACACTTCGAATTTTGGGACGGGAACCCGCTTTCGCCGGCGTTCAAGGAAAAATTCAACGTGCGAGATTATGCGGGTCGTTATGTTTTCTGGTTCTCGTTCTGCCCCTCGTGACCCGGCCACGATGTGTCGATTCCGCAGTTGCGGACTCTTCAGCAATTTCAAGAAGAATTTGACGCGGATCCGGACGTTGATGTGCAGATCGTCATCTTTGATTGGAACTCCATGGCCGATGATCTGGACACCGAGATCGCCGATACCACCCAGCCCTGTTTTCCCCAAGCCGACGCCAAGGACCTCCCGTACGGCATGTGGGACAAAGCGGATGAGATTATCGTCGACATCGGCGGATATGACAAAGCGTACCATCCCCTCCAATACGAGTACTGGGAAATCCTCATCTATGGAGACCCGAACTCCGGTGACTCCGTGCTGTTGACCCCAGAGGGTGAGGTGATCGATCGCATGACGGTTTATAAGAGCGCCAGCGTGTGGTATACGGATGATGTAAAGGATTTCATCCTCTCCAATCTCCCCTGATGACCGCCAACTGGGGTCGAGATTAGCAGAAATGTGAGCAAATAGCCGTTTTGACTGCGATGGGAGTGCGGTGATGCCGCTTCGGGTTGCTTGAAGCTCGATGACCGGAGCGTCCGGTGCTATAAAAGCTAATGAACCGTTGGAATGTCAAAACCAAGACCGATGGCAATGGAGGCATGATGGTTGAACGACATAAACCTGAGGCAAAACGAGTGGGTACGGCACGTATCGAATTGATCGACAAGCGTGTGGAGTTGCCCATCGTCGAGGGGTCGGAGCACGAGCTGGGGATCGACATTCGAAAACTGAGAAAAGAGACCGGCTATATCACCCTTGACGATGCATACACAAACACCGGTTCGTGCTCGAGCGACATTACCTTCATCGACGGCGAACAGGGGATTCTCCAGTACCGGGGATACCCGATTGAGGCGGTCGCCGAGCAGTTGACTTTTCCGGAAACCGCCTGGTTGATCATCCAAGGGGAGTTGCCGACCCGCGACGAACTTCGGGGGTTTTCCAAGATGTTGACCAACAAGGCGCTGCTTCACGAGGGGCTGAGGCATCACTTCGAGGGGTTTCCCCCGGACGCGCCGCCGATGGCGGTGTTGTCGGCGTTGATCAATTCGGTTTCCTGCTATCATCCGGAGCTGCTCGAAATCGGTGACGAGCATCACATGCTCGACGCCGCGGCTTCGCTGATTAGCAAGGTTCGCACCATCGCCGCGTTCAGCTACAAAAAATTCCACGGGGAGCCGATCGTCTATCCGGATCCGTCGAGAAACTACTGCAATAACTTCTTGCACATGATGTTCACCCTGCCCTTCTCCAGCTACGAACCGATTCCCGAGGTGGAACGCGCAATGCGGCTGTTTCTGATCCTGCACGCGGATCACGAGCAGAATTGCTCTACTGCTACAGCGCGCATGGTCGGATCATCCGGGGCCAATCTGTTCGCAGCAGTCGCCGCCGCGGTCAGTGCCTTGTGGGGTCCGCTCCACGGTGGCGCCAACATGCGGGTGATTCAACTGCTCCAAAAAATTCACAACGGCGAGGAATCCATCGACTCGCTGGTGACCAGGGTCAAAAACAAAGAGACCCTGCTCTGGGGGTTTGGCCATCGGGTCTACAAAAATTTTGATCCGAGAACCAAGCTGTTAAAGAAGTCCTGCGACGACGTGCTGAGAACGTTGAACAAACAGGACCCCCTGCTCGACATCGCCAGGCAGCTCGAGGAAATTGCGGTCAACGATGAGTATTTTCTCGAGCGCAAGCTCTATCCCAATGTGGATTTCTATTCCGGAATTCTACTGCGAGCCATCGGTATCCCGCTCAACATGTACACCGTGATGTTCGCCATCGGGCGCATGCCGGGGTGGATCGCCAACTGGGCCGAATCCTGGCGAGGGGGATCGAGGATCTATCGACCCCGTCAAATCTACACGGGACAAAAACAGAGATCCATCCTCCCTTTGGCGCAGCGTTGACGCGGCAACTTTCGTTATTGACGGGGGCTTTCTTGTGGCGTTGTTGCGTTACTTCGTCACATCATGAGTTGAGGGCATGGCGTTGCCGCTGATCCACTCCCCACCGAACGATCGTCTGAGTTCAGCGGCGATTCGGGTGAGCATGACATCGGTCCGAAAAGCGCCGGTTTGCGCCGCGCCGACGATAATCCCATAAGCGCGGTCCGCGGGATACGCCAGCAGGTCGGCAATTTGTAGAATGGCCTTGCCCTCGGCATCCATCAGGGCGCCATCGGCATAGGCGATCTCTGCCAGCCGGGAAAGCACGAACACCTTGTCTTGATCGCTACCTTCTTTTTTGATGATTTCGCAGACCGGAGGGAGTTCTGCCAGTATTTTTTGTCGGTCTGTGACGATGACCTTCTCCGGTTCGTCCGTGAACAGGCCGTGGAGAATCTGCACCAGCAGCTTGACCTCGTCGTCAGAGATATTCATATCCGCGCCCATCACGAGGGCGCCGCCCAGAGCGATCGAGCGCATCACCGCCACGGCGAGGGGCTTGACCGGGTGCCGCTGGGTGAGGTTGATCAGCTCGTCCACCTCCTTCTCGATCTGTTGATTCTCCACGGGATCACCCGGGATGGGACAGCCGCAGTTTTTGGCCAACGTGGACCGGGCGAACAGCTCGAGCGCCTTGAGTCGGATCGGCAGTATGGGATGGGAGGAAAACACCGATTCGATCAGCTCCGGTGTGCTCTTGATCTCATCGATCTGGGAGACCAAAGCGTCGATGTCCAAGTTGAGGTTTTTTTCGCTGAGCCCGAAGGTGGCCTTGAGCAGGGATCGCGCGGAGGAGTAAAAATCGCGACAGGCGACGAGCCCGACGCGGTCACAGCTGATTTCGGCCTTCTTGCGCCAGCGCAAGAACAGGCTTTCACCGAACGGTGGCAGCACGGTCATCGAGCGGTTGTTGGGATCCATGGACAAAAGGGCGTTGAGCCGATTGTGTTTGAACAAAAAATGGCCCAACTCATGGCCCAGGATCGACCTGAGCTCCGCGTCCTCCAATCGCTCCAACGCGCCCGCGGTCACCCCGATCAGCGAGTGGGTCTTGTCCTCCCGGAGGTCCAATACGGCAAAGGCGTTGATATTCTGATCCGGCATACAAAACACCTCAGCCTCGCTTTGGAACTCCAGATTTTCACACACCTCCCCAAACAGACTGAATATTCTCGGCGACAAGCGCTCGTTGAGGCGGATACCGTGTTGCAGAAGCTGCTCCCGAATGCCGCGATCATGACGCCGGCGATTCTCGTCAAACGCATCCAGATAATCACTGATCCGGTACAACTCAAACAAAGAGCTCACATCGGCAGCATCTCCACCATAACGATATTCTTCCCAATTAATACTCATTTGGCCGTCCTTTCACGTGCGCGTTCAATTCTGTGTTGGTTTGCCAAAACCGCGTCAAACAACACATCCGAGAATCGGTTATAGGTCCCAATTGTCAAAAAAGAAATACTCGACCGTTGGTCAAACACATATGCCACACATCGGCATACTGAGCTCGACGCTGATCAGCAGCCCTTGCCGTGGGCCTTTTTGTGGCGTTGATTGGCTGAGAGGATGCGTTTTCGGACGCGTAGGTGTTGAGGGGTGACTTCGATCAGCTCATCTTCGTCGATGAACTCGATCCAGGACTCGAGGGTCATCTTTTTGGGCCTGGAAAGGATCACGTTGTCGTCCTTGGCCGCGGCGCGGATGTTGGTCAGTTTCTTTTCCCGGGTGGCATTGACATCGATGTTCTTGCGGCTCGGGGTTTCGCCGATCAGCATTCCCTCATACACGCGGGTGCCCGGTTCGATGAACAGGGTGCCTCTCGGTTGCAGGTGGAACAGCGCGTAGGGGGTTGCCCTGCCCTGCCGATCCGCTACCAGGGCGCCGGTGCGCCGGCCGGGGATGGGGCCCTGCCAGGGGATCCACCCCTCAAAGGTGGTGTTGAGGACGCCCGTGCCCCGGGTCTCGGTGAGAAACTCGCTGTGGAATCCAATCAGCCCCCGGGTGGGGATGGTGTACTCCAGGTGGGCCCGGGTGTCGCCGGTGGTCATGTTGGCCATCTTGGCCTTGCGCGGCCCGATCAGCTCGGAGATCGCCCCCAGGGTTTCCAGCGCGCAGTCGATGTAGACCCGCTCCACCGGTTCGTGCAGCTGACCGTTGATTTCCCGGGTCACCACTTCGGGGCGGGACAACGAGAGCTCGAATCCCTCCCGGCGCATCGTCTCGGCAAACACGGCCAGTTGCAGCTCTCCGCGGCCGATCACGCGATAGACCTCGCCCGAGTCGGTCTCTTCGACCCGAATCGCCACGTTCATCTGGGCCTCGCGCAGCAGGCGCTCCCGCAGTTTTCGACTGGTGACGAAGGTACCGTCCTCTCCGGCATACGGGCTGGTGTTGACGCCGAAGCTCATCGCCAGGGTCGGCTGATCCACTGCAATTCGCGGTAAAGGCACCGTCTTGGGGGAATCGGACAGGGTATCACCGATGGCCACCTCTTCGATACCGGCCACCGAGATGATATCCCCGGCCTGGGCCTCCTCGATCTCGACCCGCTCCAACCCCTTGGCCGCATACAGCCGCAGGATCCGCCCGGGACGCACCGCACCGCCCTCCCCGTGCACGGTGATCGGCTGACCGGTGCGCAGGGTTCCCGAAAGCACGCGACCGATGACCAGCCGGCCCACGTAGTCGTCCCATCCCAGGTTGTTGGCGTGCATCGTCAGCGGCTCGGCGGACCGGTCCAGGGGCGCGGGTACTGCCTCTACGATGGTCTCGAACAGGGGGCGCAAATCGGTCGACCGGTCGTCAAGGGAGCGATGGGCAATGCCCCGGCGGCCGTCGGTGTAGAGCACCGGAAAGTCGATATTTGCTGCATCACCGCCCAGCTCGATGAACAGCTCGTAGATGTCGTCGAGTACCTCGTCGCAGCGGGCGTCCTGGCGATCGATTTTATTGATCACCACGATCGGCGTCAGCCCGAGCTTGAGCGCCTTGCCCAGGACAAATCGGGTCTGGGGCAACGGTCCTTCGGCCGCGTCGACCAACAGCAGCGCCCCATCGGCCATGATCAACACCCGCTCCACCTCGCCGCCGAAGTCGTGGTGTCCCGGTGTGTCGAGAATATTGATCCGGGTACCGAGGTAGTCCACCGCTGTGTTCTTGGCCAAGATGGTGATGCCCCGTTCCCGCTCCAGATCGTTGCTGTCGAGGACCCGCTCGACCGCTTCGCCGGATTCGCGCAACAGCCCGCTCTGGCGCAGCATGGCGTCCACCAGGGTGGTCTTACCGTGATCCACATGGGCGATGACTGCCACATTGCGTATATCGTTTCGTCTCAATTCGTCCACCGACCGGGCCTCCATCTCTTCAGCCCCCTTATTTGCCGGGGGCGCCCCCTTTTGCGCCTTACAAACAACGAAGTCAATCTTGAATCCGCGTTTTCACCCTGATATGACCCCATAGAGCGTGACCATGGCATTCGATCCCGAGCTTTACAGTCTGATTCACCGCGGTAATCCGGGGGATGTGTCGTTTTACTGCCGGCAGTGCGCTGGTGTGGAGACGGTGCTCGAGCTGGGGTGCGGCGACGGGCGCATCTCCCTGGCGCTGGCTCGCCAAGGCCAAACCGTCGTGGGGCTCGACATTCATCAAGGCATGCTCGATCGGCTGGCCGCGTCCAGGTCATCGTTATCGCCAACCGAACAGAACCGGCTCTCCTGGGTTCGGGCGGACATGCGAGAGTTCACCCTCGGGCAACGGTTCGACCGGGTGATCATTCCGTACAATTCGCTCTTGTGCCTGTTGAGTGACGCCGATGTGGTGCAGTGCCTCACCACTGCGGCGTGGCACCTCAACCCGGACGGGACCCTGGTGTTCGACATCTACCACGTGCCGTTCCTCGATAGCGATGGGGAGGACGCCGGTGCTTCCGAAGAATGCCTGACCAGGGTTGACGAAGCGCAGCGCACGATCACTGTGTTTGAACGGGATTTGCCCCATCCGGATCCCCGGCGGTGCGACATGTGCTACCGCTATCGAATCGACTCCGATGACGGATCGAACGAGACAACCATCACCATCGAACAGCGCTGCCTGCTGCTGGAAGAGATTCCGAGCTTGGTCGCCGCAGCGGGACTGACCGTTCAGAGTATCCGCGGTGACTTTGCCGACACCGGCATCACCGAGGAGACGACCCAATTGGTGATATGCGCGACCCATCCCACTGAAACCCGCTGCTAACGGCCCTGGGACCGGCGCCTTTTCAGCCGGTGTTTTCGCTTGGCCGGTTTGGCGCGCTGCGCAGTTTGTTCGGCACCCTGGGCCTGCGGCGTCACGCGCACCATCCGCAGCTGCTGCTGGCACACCCAGGCCCGTTTGAGGATGCGCAGAATCTGCTTGGGCATGCCCAGGGGTAGGTCCACTGTGCTGTATTCTTCGTCGATTTCCACTCGCCCGATGTAGCGACTGGCCAGGCCGGCCTCGTTGGCGATCGCCCCGACGATGTTGGCCGGTTTGACACCGTGCCTTCGTCCCACAGCCATGCGAAACCGTTCCATCCCCTGCTCCGGAGCCGCCAATGCCCGCGCCCTACCGAGTTGGGCTTGCGGCCGGGGCTGGATCGATTGTT
>JANQET010000144.1 GCA_028278265.1 Myxococcota bacterium | reverse complement strand
GCCACGCGGCTGACCAGCTCCTCCTGCAGGGATGCGGTCAGCTCACCCACGAGCCGCTTGGCCTGCATCTCGGTCAGTGGGGCGAGCTCCAGCAACTCGGCGACATCGGAGTGGGCGTCGAGCAGCTCATCGAGCGGTGTGCTCCGCTCGCTCGGATGGCGGCTGGCCATCAACAGATGGATCGACGGGGGATCCGGTTTTCGCAGCACCTCCCGCAGGAGCGTCACCGTGCCCTGGTCCACCCACTGCAGATCATCGAGAAAAATCACCACCCGATGCACCGTGGACAACCGTTTGAACAACTCTCGCAACGCCAAAATACCCCGGTTGCGCAGATCGCGGGGGTCTTCGATTGTCCGGTTTTTTCCCGGCGCCCGGGCGACCTCGTGGACCCGCAGCAGCACGGGGAACAAGCGGGCCAACAGATCGGCCCCCTGGGGGAGGATATAGGTGGCGATCTCTAAGTCCAGGCTGCGCCAGTAGCGGCTCAGGTTGTCGATCAACCCGTCGATCGCCTTGTAGGGGACGTTTTCCCTCTCGTAGCAGCGGCCTCTCAACACCACCACGTCAGGATGGTCCGCCCGAATCTGCTCGATGAAGGCCCGGGCCAGGGCGCTCTTGCCGATGCCGGATTCACCGCGGATCATCGACAAGGCCAAGCCTCCTTGGACGGTCTGCTCGAATTGCGCTACCAGCGCGCGAAGCTCGGTCTCCCGGCCGATGAACCTGCCCCGTTCCGGTTCTTCCATCACGCTGGTCAAGCCACTCGGGGAGGCGGGCTCCCCGGGGCGGATCAGCCGTTTGATCACCTCTGCCAACGAGGGCCGGGAGTGGGGATTGCGGTTCATCAACTCGAGGCAGAGCTGGTTCAAGTCATCGGGGACCGCCGGGTTGGTCGCTCGAGGGGGCGGCGGATCCAGATGCTGCTTGCTCTGCAGAATCTCCAATGAGCTGCCCTCGAATGGGAGCTCACCGGTCAAGGTCACGTACAGCACCACCCCCAGGCTGTACAGATCCGCTGCCCAGGTGGTCTCGCTCTCTGACAGAGCCTGCTCGGGCGCCATGTACGGCGCGGTCCCGGCCACCCCCATCTCCTCGGTCATCGTCAACTCGTTCGACGCGGTGATCACCAGGCCGAAGTCCAGCACCACCACCCGGCCCTCCGGAGTCACCAACACGTTCGACGGTTTGATGTCCCGGTGAACCTTGCCCCCTTCGTGCAGTGCCCGGATGCCCTGGGCCAGTTGGGTCAGCGACTCCCTCAGCCGTCGCTCGTCGAACCGGTGCCCCTTTTCCCGACTCATCGAGGTGCAGTAGCTGACCAGATCCTCGCCCCGCACCAGCTCCATGGTGTAGAAACACACCTCGTCCTCGATCACCAGGTCGTAGAGGGTCACCAGGTTGGGATGGCTCAGATCGGCCAGGGAGCGAAACTCCATTTTGAACCGGTAGAGGCTGTTGGCGTCGATGTACTTGTAGGTCTTCAAGGCGACGGGGATACCCCGCTCCCGATCCTCTGCCTCGTAGACCACCCCCATTCCCCCCGAACCCAACTGCTCGATCACTCTGTAGCGCTCGGTTCCGGGAAACAACGGGAAGTTCCGCTCATTCATCGATTCCATCCCGGCTATACTGTCTTATTCCAGAATATCACAGAAGGTCGAAATCACCAGAGAGAGGATGGGAATGGGGTCACGAGTCCCGGGGATCGGCGAATTGCCGCTGCAGCAGTGCGCGAGCGATCTCGTCGGCGTGGGTCTTTTGTGGGTTGTCGGGAGCGGTTGTCGACCGGAATCATCTCACGATTGTTTGTTATGGAATATCCAACTCGCACCCCTGATTCCAGTCGCCGGAGCAGTCGGTTTGGCTGTCGATCAGGGTGACGCTCCGGTCGGTCCAATCAATCGTTCCCACGTACCAGACCTCTTGGGGACGGAAGCCTGTGGTCGTGGCCAGGGTGGTTTGGCCGTCCACATTGAAGACCAGCTGGGGCGAGGAGGTACGCCCTGAGTCCCAGTACTCGACGAAGACGTGGTAAATGATATCCTCGGGGTTGGGCAGGTAGATGTTTTCAATGCCGTTGTCACCGGTCCAATCCACATCCTTGGTCGGGTCGTCGTCCGGATCCGAAACGATCCCCCAATCCGGGTTCATGTTGGTCCAGGTACAGTCGCTGTTGCCCCCGTCGTTGTTGTTGATCTGTCCGCCCTCCCGAATGAGGTGCAGTTCCAGATCCCGCACCCGATTGCCCCAACTCAGGGTCACGCGGATGTCCCCTTCGATGCAGTTGGTGTTGTTGATCGTGTGGACCAGGCAGTAGGCACCCTGGTCGTTGATCCAGCTGACCTTGAACAGCTGCTCGTCGCAGAAGATGGGAATCGTGAGATCGAATTCGCCGTCCACATTGGTGGCGATGTCGCCGCCGTTTAGGCCCGTTTGGGATCCCAGCCGCTCGAGGTACCACTCCCCGTTGCCCTGATGTCCGCTGATCGGATTGGTCTGGTCGGAGCTGAATAGATAGGTCGATTGATTGTCGACATCAATTTCGAATTCGTAGTCAATCGGCAAGTCGATATCGGGTCCGTTGGCGATGACGTATTCACCCGGGGTATCGAGATCAGCGCATGGATCGTCGATCGGCGTCCAATCCGAATCGGTGTCCGTGGCCGTGTCGGTACCTGAATCTGTATCGGCGTCCGTATCTGAGTCCGCATCAGCATCTGTGTCTGAATCGGTATCCGTGTCGGCGTCTGTGTCTGAGTCGGTATCCATATCGACATCGGTATCCGTGTCAGTATCAGCGTCTGTATCGGTGTCGGTGTCTGCGTCTGAGTCCGCATCAGCATCTGTGTCGGTATCCGTGTCGGCGTCCGTATCTGAGTCCGCATCAGCATCTGTGTCAGCATCCGTGTCAGCGTCTGCGTCTGAGTCCGAATCGGCATCGGTATCCGTGTCTGTGTCTGAGTCGGCATCAGTATCCGTGTCACCGTCGGTATCTGTATCCGTGTCGCCGTCCGAGTCCGAGTCTGTATCAGAATCGGCATCGGTGTCCGTATCGGCATCACTGTCCGTATCGGAGTCGGCATCTGTGTCGCTGTCCGCATCGGCGTCACTATCGGTATCCGTATCGGCATCGCTGTCCGTATCGGAGTCGGCATCTGTGTCGCTGTCCGCATCGGCGTCACTATCGGTATCCGTATCGGCATCACTGTCCGTATCGGAGTCGGCATCTGTGTCACTGTCCGCATCCGCATCTGTGTCGCTGTCCGCATCGGCGTCGCTATCGGTATCCGTATCCGCATCGCCGTCTGCATCGGTGTCCGCGTCTGCGTCTGCATCGGCATCCGAGTCGGTGTCGGTGTCCGAATCCCCATCGGTGTCCGCGTCTGTATCGGTATCTGTATCGGCATCCCCTGCAGTGTCGTCATCCGATGAAAACCCCTCGTCACTCGAACCGGAGCACGAAAGGCAACCGAGTACCCACAACACGCTGGCTAAGATAATTGTTTGTTTCATACACTCTCTCCTGTTATCGATATAAACCACATTATAAAAATGTATCATCTTTATTAGGGGCGACAACGCCACCGCCGGCCAACAATGACAAGGGAGGGAGCGCCAAATGATCGAGAGCATGCTCGACAACGACCTGTACAAACTGACCATGCAGCAGGCAGTGCACTGCCTCTACCCCCGGGCCGAAGCGAGGTACGTCTTCATCAACCGGAGACACACCACTTTTCCCGATGGGTTCGTCGAGAGGCTCCAGACGGCAATTGGCCGGATGGCCGATTTGTCATTGAGCGAGGAGGAGTTGGCCTATCTCGAACAGACCTGCTACTTCCTCACACCGGTCTACTTGGATTTTCTCAAACACTATCGCTTCAGTCCCGGCGATGTGGCGGTGCGGTCGGTGAAGGGGCAGTTGGCGCTCACAGTCGAAGGTCCATGGTACCGCACGATCTTGTGGGAAGTACCTCTGATGGCGATGATCAGCGAACTGTACTTCGCGATGACCGCCCCCCAAATCCGCTCCCGCGATGAACAACGTCGGATCAATGTGGCCAAATCCCGTCAGTTGAAGGAATCCGGGGTCATTTTCGCTGATTTCGGCACCCGGAGACGGTTCTCGGCCGAGAACCAGCGAACGGTCATCGCCGATATGCTCTCGGTCGAGGGCAACACGTTGATCGGAACGAGCAATATCCATTTTGCCCGGGGATTCGGCGTCAAGCCAATCGGAACCCACGCCCACGAGTGGTTCATGTTTCACGGGGCCGAGCACGGCTATCGACAGGCGAACAAGGCCGCCATCGATGCCTGGACCGCTGTATTCCAGGGCAATCTGGGTATCGCGCTGACCGACACGTACACCACAGATGCCTTTCTCGAGACCTTTGACTCGGTCAAGGCCCGGCTGTTCGACGGGGTTCGACAAGACTCCGGTGATCCTTACGAATTCGTGGACAAAATTGTCGCCCACTACCGCAAGCTGCGCATCAACCCGATGAACAAGACCATTGTCTTTTCCGATGGATTGGATACGGCGACGGCGATGGCCATCAAAGAATACTGCAGTGGAAAGATCAACGCCTCTTTCGGCATCGGAACCCACCTGACCAACGATGTCGGTCCCAGGGCGCTGAACATGGTGATCAAATTGTCCCACTGCCGAAACAGCGCGGACAGCAGCTGGACGCCGACGATCAAGCTCTCCGACACCGAGGGGAAACATACCGGCACGGCCGATGAAATCGATCTGTGTCGGCGAACGGTGAAACGGGATTGAACGGCGGTGATCGATATGCCGTAAATTGATGGAATTCTAAAGGATATTGCTTATTGGTTGATTTGGTTATTTGTGTGACAATCCTTTAAATATGTAATCTTAAAGTATTATTATTCACCTTCCTTAAACTCCCGGCGATTTAATAACGTCGCAATTTTCCTTGAGAAAATACCCCATTTCTTTGGTCGGAATTTGTGATATTATCGGGCAATTAGTTGGAATATTATACATTAAGAAACGCGGTCTCTAGGAAGGAGTTTGAGATGCGTCAACGGCATTCACATCATTGGATCGTTCTCTTCATGTTGGTAGCCGCGCAATGTGCCAAAGTCGATGTCGCCGATGAGGGCGGCGCGCTCACCCCGGATGACGACGACAGCGATGAGCAATCGGACGATGATGACGACGACAACAACGACGATGGAGGCGATGACGATGATGATGACAGTGACGATGACGATGGTGGAGGCGATGACGATGACGACAACAATGACGACACAGATGGCAACGACGGTGACACCGACGGGGACGGAGACGATACCGATGGGACTGATGATGATGACGATGACGACGACCCAGACACTGATACCGCTGATACGGATACCGGTTCGCCCTGTGACGGGGTGATCTGCGACGACGCCCCGGACAACGTATGTGAGGACATTGACCATCTGCGCCAGTACGAGGACCTGGGGGAGTGCATCGTGGTCAACAACGCCCCGGAGTGCGAATACGACCATATCCTGACCGTGTGTGAATTCGAGTGTGACAGCTCGATCACCCCGGCCGAGTGCAAGCCCGATCCCTGTGAAGGGGTGGTCTGTGACGATCCACCGGACGACTACTGCGAGGATGAAGAGTTCCTGATGGCCCACGACGAGATCGGCGAGTGCATCGATGACGGGGTGTGCGATTATCACCCCCAGCTCGAGGAGTGCGAGCACGGCTGCGCGATCGGAGAAGGGAGCTGTAAGGAGTGCACGGTGGACAGTGATTGTGCCCCAGCTGGCAAATGGTGTAACAGCGGTAATTGCGAGTTGTGCAACACCAACGAGCACTGTGGCCCTGATTGCGAGAATTGCTTACCTGACAAGTTCTGCAACTCTGCCAAAACCAAGTGTGTCGAATGCGAGCACGACAGCGACTGCGACGACGGTGAGGTCTGCAACGACGACAACGAGTGCGAGGCCGAGGGATGCGATTACGGTGGTGTCTCGGTGGCGGGTTACTGCTGGTATGCCAGTTCACCGAGCGGATCGTGCTCTGAGGCGTGTTACCATCACGGCGGCTATCATTCAGCCACCCGAACCTACGCGGGTAGTCACGGCACCGATGAAAATTGTGACCGGGTGCTGGACGCCTTGGATCTGGGATACGGCTCGTCCTACGAGGTGCACGGGGACTGGGGCATCGGCTGCTTCGCCTACTTCGGCGATCGCTATCGCGACGCCACTTACACCGTGCCCGAGGAATGGGATTACGACCATGTACGGGTGTGTGCCTGCAACCGGTGACGAAACCCGGCCCCACCCGGCTCAGCCCAGCAACCGATCCACTGCCGCCCAGTACGCCTGCTCGTTGACCGCCATGATGGCGTTGTGATCGCCACTTTGAAACACGACGAGCTCTGTCTTGCCCTCCGGCCCCCACTGGGCCAGGCGCCGACCGTGGCTCACATCGATCAATGAGTCGTCCGCCGCGTGCATCACCAGCATTCTGCCCTTGAGGCCCGACAGCTTTGCCCGGTGGTCCAGGCGCCGGGCGGCCGCCTGGGCGAGCGCCTCGTCGTTGCCCCCCAGCTCCCCGGGAGCGAACCGAATTCTCAAGCGCTCCAGGGGGTCGGCGATGCCGCTTTCGATAATCAAGCCATTGAGCTCCGGATAGCGGGCGGCGAACTCGATGGCATAGGTGGAGCCCACCGAACGACCAAACGCGATCAGTCGATCGGCCGGTTGGGCCACTGCGGCAAAGATCGGCGCAACATCATCGAGCATGCTGCCGTACAGGGGCACGCCGGTCGAGGCACCGTATCCCCGGTATTCGACGAGGAAGGTATTGAGCCCGCGCTCCTCCAGCAGACGGGGAAACCAGGGGACGTAGTCATCGACAGTCTCCCCGTTGCCGTGAAAATGCACCACCGTCCGCCCTTGGGGAAACGGTCGGTGATAGTGACAGGCGAGCTGGGCCCCCTCGACCTTCACGCGCGTCGTCTCGAGCGGGGCGTCGGGCCGGGGAAAGAAGTACCGTTCAGTGATCAGCGGATGGTCCAATATGGCGGTCGGATCCTGTTTCATGGCAACTGCTCCTTCCAGTACGGAGCCCGAAGCTCGCGTTTCAACACCTTGCCCGCGGGATTTCGCAAAATGGTATCCCGAATCTCCACCCGGGACAACCGCTGGGTTTTTCCAACGCGGCGGTTGACCCATTGCCGGAGCGCTTCGCCGGTGAGGTGGCACTGGGGCTTGAGCACGACCAGGGCGAGCGGGGTCTCCCCCCATCGCTCACTGGGCACGCCGATCACCGCCGCGTCGGCCACCGCCTCGTGGGCCAGCAGTTCCTGCTCGATATCCGACGCATAGACATTGACGCCGCCGGTGACAATGACCTCTTTTTTGCGGCCGACCAGGTAGAGGAAGCCGGCGTCATCGATGTACCCCAGATCGCCCGTACGGAAGAAAATGCGGTCAGCGCCGTCGCGCCAGGTCAGCGACTCGGTCAGCCCCGGACGGCCGTAGTAACCCGTCATCATGCTCACCGCTCGTCCGACGATCTCTCCGGTCCGTCCGCGCGGTTGCTCCCGGTCATGCTCATCGAGAATGCGCACCTCCACCCCGTTGGCGGGCCGTCCCACCGAGTCGAGCTTGTGACGATCGCGCTCCCCGTTCAGCACGGCGGTCACTCCGCCCTCGGTTTGACCGTAGATTTCCAACAGATTGCCGGGCCAGCGGGCCAAAATCTCCTCTTTCCAATTCACTGGGAGGAACGCGCCGGTGCAGAATTTTTGCCGGTATCGATTCAAATCGAACCGCGCGAACGCGGTCGAATCGAGGAGGCGTCGGTATTGAACCGGCACCAACATCGTGTGGGTGCAGGCGTGCGCTTCGCTGAGCTCGAAAAACCGGGTGGTGTCGAATTTGGGCAGCAGGACGGCCTGACCGCCGGCGGCCAGGGTGGGCAACAGGGCGACCAGGGTGGTGTTTGAATAATGGGGGGTGGCGATCAGCATGGTGCTGTCCGGCCCGAGACCCAACCCGATCATCCGGGCGATTTGAAATGACCGCATCCGATGTGCGTGGAGGATGCCCCGGGGGGATTGGGTCGTCCCGGAACTGTAGATGATGTTGAAGGGGGCCTGTGGATCGACCGGAGTGACGGGTCGGTCGGCAGGTGCCACAGAGACGAGTGACTCCCCGGCGAGCCATCCCCTGCGCTCGATGCCGAAAGCCAGGCGCGGTGCGGTCGTCCCAGCACCGAGTCCGTTCCACTGATCCTCCTGTTCGAACCCGAACATCGCGATCGCCGTGGCGTTGCAATCGGTGACCATTTTCTCCAGTGTGGCGGGGGTCGCAGTGGCGGGCAAGGGCACAGCGCACCCCCCGGCGCGGATGATCCCCAGGAACAGCTCGATGGTCTCCAGTCCGGACGGACCCAGCAGACAGACATTGTTTCCGGGGCGCACCCCCAGGTCGATCAGGGCGTTGGCGATTCGGTTGAGCCGTCGGTCCAAGTCCCCGAACGTGCGGGTGCGCCCAGCACAGTGCAGCGCCGCCTTTTCAGGGCGCTGTTCGGCGTGGGTCGCCAGCTGGCTGGAGATGTCGACAAACGTTGGGTCGGTCGTGCCCATGAGATCCCTATAATCGAATACCCATGCGCATCTTGGGGGCGGTGATCTCAATCGTCCCCACCTTGACCCGGTGGTGGCTGTCGAACTCGCCGCTGCCGGTCGCTGAAATTGGCTTCTTGTCTGCGGCAAAGCCCACCCAAACCGAGTACGTTCCGATCTTTGACTTCCTCAGCCGGATGTAGATCTCGTGTCGATCGATCACAACCTCCCCCGCTCGCCAGTGCTCCGTGGGATAGAGGCCGCCGATGGGGATGTGATCACCCCTGATCGGAGACTTGCCCTGTGCCACCAGCCGCACCGAGACCTTCCAGTTGTCGGGGATTTCCCGTTCCAGTCGGAAGACGTACTCCATCTCTGCCGTGGCGCCGAGGGGCACCTGAGGGGTTCGGATCGTCGCCCCGCGCAGGGCGATGGCCCCACCGAACACCACATCGAGGGGCTGCGCGATTTGCGGCTCGTCGAAGCCGATCCAGTTTTGCACCTTCTGGCGGCGGGCGGCGAGGTCGAGCTGTCCGGTCTGCGCTTGGGCCACCACCGGGACGGTGGCTACCAGCAGTCGTCCGGCCTCCACGGGAGCCGTGCGGGAACTCACCGCCAGCGGTCGCTTACGGGTTCTTCGATCGATCTTCTCATGCTCTTCGAGTCGGAGATAGATCTTCATCTCCCCGTCGCTGAGCTTGGCCGGAATGTGAATGGTGTACCGATCGATGACGTACTCCCCCGGTCGCCACTGTTCGACGGGGTATGATCCGAAAATCGGCACGTGAGCCACCCGGATTGATTTGTCGTTCAGCCGACCGGAGAAAACGAGCTTGTGCTTTTGGGTCATCGGTTCGAGGCATTTGAAGACGGTCTCAAAGGTGATCACCCGGCCGGTGGTGGCCTTGGTCGGGGTGACCGTGTAGCCGATCACCTCGATGGTATCGCCCAGGCGCGCGTTCAGTCTTGTCGCCACCTGGGGGCGCGTCGATTTGATAAAATCCTCTTTGAGCGCCCGCTCCCACTTGGCGTATCGGCGGTTGACCCGTGTCACCCAACGCTTCATCTTCTTCTCGCGCTGGGCCAGAAACTGCTCGTCGTACGGTCCGGTAAGGGCCAAGTTGTGCTCGTCGAACGGATCGCTCCTGTTGTCGAAAACCTCGGTGGGACGAAGGTCGTAGTGGTAAATCGTCTTGAGGAACCCTTCTCTAACGGCCAGGCACTGGCGATTGAACCAGCACGAAAAGAAGAGCTCTCGCTGGGGGGGCGGATCGAACAGGCTGACCCCCAAGTAGGTGCCGTGGGGAACCGTGAGGCCCAACAGATCGGCGATGGTGGGGACGAGGTCGAGATGGCTGCGCACCCCTTTGATCATCCTTTCCGGTGGAAGAAATTGGGGTCCGTACAACAGGGCCGCACTGCGCAATCCCTCCTCCCAGAGGATCAGATCGTGTTGCCCCCGGCCGTGCTCGCCAAAAGCCTCGCCGTGATCGCCGACGATGATGAATACAGTCTTGTCGATCAGCCCCCGTGCCTCGAGCCCGTTGAAGACCTCCTCGATAAACGAATCCGTGTAACGAACGGCGTTGAGAAAGTTGGAGTGGGCCTTGCTCTCGACCGGAAAGTCGATCGGCGCAAAAGAGTGGGGCAGCCGGTAGTGATGGTGGGTTGCCAGGGTGAGGTAGGTGAGAAAGAACGGTTCGCCCTTCACGCTGTCGACCCACTCCAGACTGGGCCCGACCATAATCTTGTCTTCGAGGCCGAAGCTGCTGACCCGTTCAAACCCCACTTGCGGCATCTGCTGATACCCTTTGAACAGCTCGAACCCCATATTGGCGACCAGCTGTTGGCGCTGTTCGAAGTTGCCCGCCGGCTGAAAAAAGGCGGTGCGGTAGTTCAGCTTGCGCAGCAGGTGCGCCATGCAGCGTTGGGGCAGCATGCCGGGGAGCGCTTCGCGGGGTCGGGTGCGCAGATAGGGGTAGATGCCGCACAGAATGGAAACAACCGCCTTGGTGGTGTGGGGTACAACGCTGTATTGGTGTTCCACGACGGTGCCCTCTCGGGCGAGCTTGGCCAGGAAGGGAGTGGTGTTTTTGCCCGGAAAATAGAGATCCGTCGATTTCCAGTTGAGCCCCTCGAACATGATCAACACGATGTTCGGTCGCGGTGCGCCGGCTTTTTCAGTGAATTCGAAATCGTCCAACGACCCGCCAGCTGTCCCCGGATCGGTTTGGGAGCCCTGCCAGTGCTCGGCAATGGCGTCCGAAACGATGTACCACGGGATGGACCGACCCGCCGGTCGCGCGGCGCCGTCGGGCGGCCGAATCAGTAGGGCAACCAGCACTCCGGCCAGGGCCGCGACGGCGATGATCTTGACCCGTTTGGCCGACAGTAGGCGCTCGGGCTCCAGCCTTCGGCGTACGACGGGCAGGCGCGGTAGGACGACGCAACAGCCGACGAACAGGGCAAAGAGGGCGAATCGAATCATCGTTGTGTGAAACACCGCCTCGCTCTGCATGATCGCCGTGGTCTCGGCAAAATTGCTCAGCCAATAGCCGATGGGCCCCCAGGAGAGGTTCGAGCCGGTGGCCAGAAAATAGCCGTGACTCGCCGAAGTGATCACCACCGCGTAGGTCAGCAGCAGGGGGTGGGCCACGCCGAACAAGAGAGCCGGCAATTTTGAGGCGAAGCGCGAGAGGGCGACGGCAAAAAACAGGGTGACGATGAGGGCAAATGCCAGATCCCCGGACCAGGCACGGAGGATCAGCCGCAGATCTGCAGCGCCGGTCAGGGCGGTCACCTGGGACACTTTGATCACCAACCCGAGAATCGAATAAAACAGCCCCAGAGGGACCGTCAGGGTCAACCCCAGGGTGTTGATGAGGGGGCGGCGAGTGGGGAGTACATCATTCATCGAATATCAGCACGGTATACCATTTTAAGACGAGGACTCTAATAATAGATCTACGAACTGGAATCAAACACCGGCCCCATTGTCGCAAGGGCGTTAAAAAAAAGTGTGCCGATTGGGCCACTCAGCCCGGGCGTGTTGCGACAAATTGGCGAAACTATGACAGTTTTGACAGAGTGTTGACAGTGATGACACGGCAGGGACAGTGCCCCACGGCTGTTCGTCGTGGGGCCGCTATTGCGTTCCGGTTGGGGGAAAATCCAAATGAGCTCCTGTCCAAGGGTTAACCGAACGCTTCCATGAACTCACCGGGGGTGAGTGGAAGGGGGGTTATGTCATCGGGATCATTGTCGTTGTCCCGAGGCTTGCTCGCTCTGATCAGGCAGCGCGCGCACAACCGGTGGTCCTCGAAAATGGCCAATGCCAGGCGTGTGCATCTGTCGCAGAAGATCGGTTGATGGTCTTGTTTTTCAGCTGGTAAACTCACTTAAGGCTCCTTTAATCCAAACCCGCTGCATTTGATTTAAGCAACAAGTGTGCCATTCCTCGCGATCGGCGTAGTTGGGGAGTTGGAGATATGGCAACAAGTGTGTCATATGTATATAGACGGATGACACCGGGGAACCGGTCAAAAAAAGTCTTAAATCCAGATTTGTGGATCGGAGTACTTAGGGCTCGCGGAAAATAGATGCTGAGTTTTGTTAGTTGCGGGAGAGGGACATCACTAGGCGCAGGATGTACCAGAACATCAGGGCCACAGCGGCGAACAGGGCCAGGGAGGCGGCCACGTGCTGGTCGGTCCGGTAGTGGTGCAGGATGTTGGAGGTGTAGTAGAGAATGTAGCCACCGGCCAGTGCCACCATCAGCACCGAGAAGATGGTGCCCAGTTCGAAGCCGAAGACGATCGCGCAGACGATCACCCCCAGGGCGACGAATCCCCCCACCGCCAGTGCGGATCGGAGAAACGAGAAATCCTTGCGGGTGATGAACACCGTGCCGGTCAGGCCGATGACCAGGCAGGCGGTGAGCAGAATCGCCGTGGGCAGCACGGTGGCCGAGGTGAGGTAGGTGGCGATGTAGAGCAACGGCAGAAAAATAATCGCTTCGGCCACGATGTATAGTCCCAGTCCGACGTATTGCATCCCCGAGGACATGCTCGAGCTGGCCCAGCGATTGGCCACCCAGCCGACGAACATGAACAACCCGAGCACCACCAACCAGCTGTACCGACCGCCGACCATTGCCGTGATCAGCGGCGCCGTGACCTCGGCCAGGGGGACCAGTAGGATGTATTCGAGTAAGGCAAAGGCGGCGATCGCCCCGGCGAGATGGGCGTAGGTTTTGCGAATGAATTCGCTGCGCTCGTCAGCTGCGGCCCGGGCCGCGCTAAACTGCTCGATAGAGGATTGTGCTTCGTAGTTCATGGCTTGTTTCTCCTTTTATGCTGACACGGTTTATGCTGACACGGTTAAGGACATCGACGTATATCAATTGAAACATATTCTTACTTTTGAGCAACAACTTTACAGCATTTTGAGCGCGGTGCAGGTATCGACAACCGTGGCGTAGGTGCGATCCAAGGTGGCCAGGGTGGCCAAATGCACCTCCTTGGCGGCAATCGTCTGACCGTTGAAGGTCAGGTCGCGGGTGGCGCAGGCATCGTGGGCCACCACACATTCGAGCCCCAAATCGTGGGCCGCGCGAACCGCCGCTTCGAGGCACATGTGGGTCTGCATGCCGCAGATGACCAACCGCTCGATCCGGTTTTTTTTCAAGTATTTGGCCAGGTTTGTCCCCATGAAGGCGCTGACCTCGTCCTTCATGATCACCTTTTCCCCGTTGCGCGGGGCGGCGTCCCGGTGAAACTCGGCCTGGTTCTTGGCGTTGTGCCCCACGTGGATGATCGGCCGCTTGTCCTCGCGAAATTTGGTCAATAGCCGGGCCACGTTGCCGCTGGCCTTGGTCGCTTCGTGGAGCGGCATCGCCCCGTTTGCAAAGTAAAACTGCTGGACGTCGATGATCAGCAAGGCGGTCTTGGGATTGCTGGCTTTTTTAGGTTTTTCGGCGGCGGCGGCACTGGCCACGCCGGCGAACACGGCCAGAATCGCCGCGCTGATGATGGTCGATAGTCTCATGGTGAACCCCTTTCTCGTGGCACCACAGTTGTACGATGTTGGATGGGTTTTGGCCAGGCGCCTAATTGTTGCTGCGCACCGGGCGGTAGGGGTGCAAGAAGGCGGCGAGGGATGACGGGCTGCGGGTTTGGGCGTAGATCATCCCCTGGCCGGAGAAACGAGCGACCAGACCTTCGCCGCCGAAGAACAGGGACTTGATTCCCCCCACCTTGGAGATGGTGTACTGCACCGAATCCTGAAAGGCGACGATGTGGTCCGTGTCGACGATGTACTGGCCTTCGCAGCGCTTGGGATAAATCGCCCCGTAGGAGGCGACGAAGACCGTGCCCGGGCCGGTGGCCTTGAGCAGGAACATCCCCACCCCGGAGAAGAACCCCTTGGCCCCGCCCCACTTGGTATCCAGGGTGACATCCGGCGTGGCCGCCACATAGGCAGATGACTGGATCATTAGGCTGCGCCCGGATTCCAGGTCAAAGGCGATAATGTCGCCGGGCGATCCCGGGGCCAGCATCACTTGCCCGGGGCCGTTTTCGGCGGTGTACGTGTTTTGAAAGATCGATTCCCCGCCGAGCAGCTTGCGCTTGGCCGCGGCCAGGATGCCGCCCCGCGCCTCGGTTTTCATTTTGATGTTGCTCGACATGGAGACCATTGCACCGGATTCGGCGACAACCGACTCGCCGTCGGCCAATTGAAAGTCGATGATGGCGAAATCCGGAGAGCTCTTTACTTCGTATGGCATCTTGAATCCTCCTTAAAGCCGGCTAATTGCTTCGGGGCGGCAATTTGGGGCCGACCAATCCGCCGAACTCCGATGGATTGCGGGTTTGGATGAACAGCTTGCCCTTGCCCTCGAACCGGCACACCAGGCCCTCGCTCGAGAAAAAAGTCGAAAACCAGGAGCCCACCCGTTTGATTTTGAAATCGAGGGTGGGTTCAAAGGCGACGATGTGTCCCGTATCGATGATGAACGACCCGTCGACCTCGATGGTTTTGATGGCGCCAAAGGCGTTGAGCGCCAGTGCCCCTTGACCGAAGGCGCGGATCCAGAACATCTTTCCCTCGCCGAAAAAGCTCTTGAAGCCGCCCCACTTGGTTTCGATCTCCACCGTGGTGGCTGAAGCCAGATAGGAGGTCTGCTGGATGATCAGATCCTGTCCCTGCATCGGATAGATCATGATGTCGCCGGGCAGATTGGGGGCAAAGGTCACCTCTCCGGGGGCCCCTTGGGCGGTGAAAGTGTTTCTGAAAAACGATTCGCCGAGGAACATCTTGCGGCCCAGACCCTTGAGCAGTCCGCCGACCCCCTTGCCGCCGGTCGCCGAGGTCTCCATCTGGACGTGGGCGTCCTGGGTGACCATCGCGCCGCTCTCGGCCATCACCTGCTCCCCGGGCTCCAGACGACAAATCGCCAGTGCGTAGGCCGGTCCGAAATTGCTTTGGAATTCCATTGGTCCCTCCCTTACCCGCGCAGCCGGGGTGTGATCCAGTGCAGCAATCCGCCGAGATTTCGCGACTGAAGATACAGTTTTCCGTGACCTTGAAAATGGCAGGTCAGCCCCTCGCCCGAGAGCAGGGTCGATTTGAGGCTGCCCGAACCCTTGATTTTGTAATCCAGGGAGTCGTCGAAGGCGACGATGTGACCGGTGTCGACGATGTAGCTGCCCTCGACGTCGATCTCCTGAATCGCCCCATAACAGTTGATCCACAACTCACCGGTTCCCCCGCAGCGCAGCCAGAAGGCGCCCTCTCCCGAGAAGAGGCTCTTCAATCCGCCGAACTTGGTTTTGACCGTCACGTCTCCAGCCGAGGCCAGGTAGCTGGAGCCCTGAACCATCAGCTGCCGGGTGCCGTCGAGGGCGTAGTGAATGATGTCACCGGACAGGGCCGGCGCGATCAGCACCTTTCCCCCTTGCCCGGCCGGGGGACTGTAGGTATTGAGAAAAAGGGTTTCACCACCGAGAAATTTGCGAATGAAGGCCAGGAAAAAATTCCACAGGGCACCGAGAAAACCGGATTTGTTCCCGCCGATGTGGGTCTTGATCTGCATGCCGTCGGACATGCCGACCATCGAGCCGGCCTCGACCGTGAGGCGGTCCCCGTCGGCGAGATCCACATTGGCCATGGCATAGGCCGGACTGTATTCAATGGTATGTTGCATCGAATCAACCTCCCTTCATGTGGCAGACCACCCTGCCCAGCTTGTGAACGTTGAACAGAATCGTACCACAATTACGAAAGATCGCATGGTGCCAAAGAATCGGTCGAACATCAATAGGCGAACAAATTATCGGAATTTAATGATATTAGTACGTTAGAAACACGCCATTCTGACCGAGGAAGACATGGTACAGCACAAAACGACGCTGAAGTGCCCCTGGACTCATGAAGAGGAGATTAAAAAGAGCCGTTTTATCGCCAACGCCGTGAGGACCGATTCCCCAGAGGAGGCCCTCGAGCAGGTCGAACAATTGAGCGATGGGGACGCGTCGCATAATTGCTGGGCCTACAAAATCGGCGATCAATACCGTTTTGCCGACGACGGCGAACCCGGGGGTACCGCGGGCCGACCGATTCTAGCGGCCATCGAGGGGCAGGGACTCGATGGTGTGCTCGTGGTGGTGACCCGGTTTTTCGGCGGAACAAAGTTGGGGGCCGGGGGTTTGGCTCGGGCCTACGGGGGGACGGCAGCCAAGTGCCTGCGCCAGGCGCCCAAACTGGAGATTAAAGAGAAGATTGTCCTGAACGTGGGGATTCCGTTTTCAGCCATCGGTGTGCTCTATCCGATTCTCGATGAGCTCGGGGCGGTGAAACTCAGTGAGACCTATGAACAAGACGGCGTGTCATTGCGGATCGAGCTGCTCAAAGAGAAGCGCGAAGCGTTTGAAACCGCATTGAGCGATGCCACCCGGGGGGCGGCGGTTATCGGTGAGGAGCCCCTTCCGTGAGGCGCCCCCACCCTAGCCCTCCCCCGATGGACGCTTGGATGTTGGGGGAGGGAACCGGAAGGGGAGAAGCGTCACAACGCCAATTTTCCCTCACCCTCCCCGGCCAGGGGAGGGCCGGGGAGGGGGCGCCTCACGGAAGGGGGCTCACCGCAGTCCAGGGAGGGGGCTCTCCGGATAGGATTGCCCATCGGCATAGCGCCCCTATCGATAAATGCTGCCTCATCTCTATTTCCGAGGTATATATTCGGTAATCAAAATAAACGAGGAGAACCGCGATGCGTATGTTGACGATCGGTCTGGCCGTTTTGCTGCTCGCTGCCACTTGTGATGAGGATCCGCTCCCCCCGCCAAAACGCTCTCAGCCGTTGGGCTCCCGAGTCGAGCTCGCCGCCGGTGATGTGTGGCTCACGGTGCCCGAGCCCAAGCAGCGGTTGATCACCGGGGCGATGCTGCCCAAGACCGCCCGATTGGTCGTCGATCAGGGAGCGCGGGCGCTGATTCGCACCGGCAATGGCACGCGAGTCTTTGTTCGACACAACTCCGAATTGCAACTCGATGATGAAGTGGTGGTGCTCGAAAAAGGGGAGCTGTGGGCCGATATCCCGGCCGACGAGCAGCAGATGGGGCGGTTCACCGCAAAGAACACCACGATCACTGCCGCCGATGCGGGGCTCGATATCGCAATCGTTGGTGACGAGGTGCGGGTGTATGTGGCACGGGGGCTGGCCGTGGTCGCCTCTGTGGGGGGGCGCAAGGAGGTGGAGAGCGGCGAGATGGCGGTGGTCTCTAAAGACAAACAACCGGTGGTCGAACCGGTCTCCTTTTGGCAGGATTGGACCGGGGGCATGGCTGATCAGTCGTTGCAGGCCGCCGCCGCAGGACAGGGCAGCGGGCGAATCTACGGCATCGATCGCAATCGCCCCGGCTCGGAGCCCCAATCCCTGCAGATTTCGGCTCAGTCGGTAAACGTGATCATTCGCGAAGGGATCGCCCACACCACGGTAGACCAGCGGTTCTTCAATCCCTCGAGCACTCCGCTGGAGGGCTGGTATTGGTTCACCATTCCCGAGGATGCCGCCGTGGAGCGCTTTGCTCTCGACGTCAACGGGCAATTGATCGAGGGGGAGATGGTCGAGCGCAAGCAGGCCGCTCGGGCCTATGAGGCGGCCGTGCAAAAAGCGGTTGATCCCGCTCTGCTGGAGTGGGTGGACGGCCGGACGTTCCGCGCCCGGATCTTTCCCATTCCCGCGGCCGGCGAGCGCCGGGTGGTGCTCTCCTACACCCAGCTGTTGCCCCTGTCCGACGGCAAGTACCGATACGTCTACCCGATGGGGGGATCAAAAGCGACGCGGATTCAGGAGTTCTCCTTGAAGGTCAACTTGGGGGATGAGGGCGCGGACTACGACATCGCCACCCTCAAAGACGCCCGGATAGAGCAGGACAATCAGCTGATCTCCATGCGGCGGTCGGGATTCGTTCCCCGGGCCGACTTCATGCTCGAGCTGACCCCGAAAAAGGAGATTCCCCCGCTCCGGGCGGCGCGCTTCGACTCGGGCCGGGATGAGGCGGACTACGTGATGTTGCGCTACTCCCCCCAGGTGAAGTGGGCCTCCCTCAAAAAGGTGCAGGGAGACGTGGTGGTGGTGCTCGACACCTCGGCCGGTGGCGATGAATCCGAACGGCAGATCCGCAATGACGCGGTCGAAGCGATCCTGCGGGCCCTGTTCAAGGGGGATCGCTTCGCCGTGGTGGCCGCTGATCTACACCCGCGGGTGGTCTTTCCCGAGCAGGGACTGGCCGAGGCGACCGAGCAGAACGTGGCCCAGGCCGCCGAGGAGCTGGCCGAGGTGGCCTTTGCCGGGGCGACCGATTTGGGTGCGATGTGGAACGTGGCCCTGGAGCGGCTCCACGATGCCCAGCAGCCGGCCGTGGTCTATGTGGGGGATGGCAAGGCCACGGTGGGAGAGCTCAGCGCGGCCGAGTTGGCCGAGCGCCTGCGCCGCACCCTGGGGGATTCGAGGGCCCGATTCTTCACCATCTCCATCGGCGCCGATGCCAACCACGGGTTGCTCGAGCGGTTGGCCCGGGTCGGGGGAGGTCGGTCGTTTCGCATCGACCTGGCCGAGCAGACCGTGGCCGAGGCCCTGCGCTTTGTCGGCCAGCTGAAGACCCCGACGATCACCGACCTGACGATCGACGCAGGCAGCGGCCTGGATCAGCGGTTCTCCTCGGCTACGGGTAAGGTCTCCAAGGGGGAGGAGGTGGTGGTGCTCGCCCGCACCCACCACGAGTTGCCCGAAAAGATCACGATCACCGGCCGCCTGGGGGATCAACCCCTAAATGAAAAGTTGGATCTCGACGTTCAGAGTGGCGGTGAGCACGGCTACCTGCCCACCACCTGGGCCCGGCAATACCTCCAGCGATTGATCGGGGACGGTCTCGAAGAGAACCGGGGATCGATCATTGCGCTGGGCCTGAACTACGCGCTGATGACCCCGTTCAGCTCGTTCCTGGTACTGGAGAGCGATCAGGCGTACGAGGAGCAGGGGATCCAGCGCCGGCATCGCCCGTCGATCTGGAGCCAAGTCGATTGGCGGTTCGGTGAGAACAGCCGTCTGGCGCAAACCGTCGGCGCGGCGCCCTTGCTGCTCTTCGGCTGCTCGGAGATGAGCCAGGAGGCACCGAGCCCTACGTCAGTGGCCTCCGAAGAGATCGCCCAGACCAGAAGTGAGTCTGCGTCTCGACCAGCACCGGCCCGCCAGTTGGCCAAACCGTCGGCTGAGATGGCCGAAGAGGTGGCGCCCGCCGCACCTCCGGCCGAGGCCAAATCCCTCAGCGATGACGCGTTCGGCGGAGGCGGGTTGAGTTCGATCGGCGCACCGTCGACCGCTAAGGTGGGTCGTGGCAGTTCCTCCGAGCGCCGCGCCTCCAGACCTCGGCCCAAGCGCAAGCTTGCGCGCAAACCGATGGACCGGGGTCCGGGTAAAGGATCGGGTCAAGTGCTCGGCACGGCCGGGGACGGATCCCTTCGTGATCTGTTGATTGCCGCGGGCAATCCTTATGGATCACAGCCCAAACGCCGTCTGTTCAAAAAGGGAATCTGTTCCGACGCCTCGAGGCAGCCCCTCTCCCTGCGGCGGATTCTCTGGCAGCGACGGCTGCACCGGGTGGTACAACCCGCTGACTTGGGCGAGCTGTTCTTTGATGCGGGCTCTCACTGCGAATTGCCCCGGTGGCGGGATCAAAAGGTGCTGCTCAATTTGCTCGAGCGGCATGCCCGGACCCCCCAGCTGGTGACCGGCCTGTTCCTCGCCTTTCGCGACCACCCCAATCTGGCCCGGTACCTGCGGCGACAGGTGTTGAGGCGGGCCCTGGATCCGGACTTGCCCTACTGGCAGTGGGGAGGAGTGAATTGGCTGGCCATCTCAAGGGGATTGGCCGCCCTCAAAACACCCCAGGCCAAGCTCGTGGAGCTGAGAAAATTTCTCAAAGATCGACCCAACGATCCCAAGGGGCGCACCCTGCTGGTGCAGCTGCTGCTCGAGGCGGAGATGATCACCGAGGCGAGGGCCGAGGCGAGTCGGCTCCACCGGGACGGGGCGGCCGGACCGGAGGTGCTGCGCATCCTCTGCGATCTGCAGGCCGAAGCCGGGCTCAACGACGCGGCCAAACGCACCTGCTCGGAATTGGTGGAGTTCAATGCCGATGACCCCGCGGCCCGCCGACAACTCGGCGATCTGTTCCTGCGGCACGGCTGGTACGAAGCGGCCTATCGCCAGTACCGCACCCTGGTGGAGATGGTCACCGATGCGCCCCTGGCCTTGTTGCGCATGGCGGTGGCGGCGGCGGGTATCGGCAAGGTGGACGAAGCGCTGCGCATCGAGCGCAAGGTATCGGCCGGACAGGGCGAGCCGGGACCGGACGATCCGAGGCGTCTGGCCCGACTGCACTCGGCGTCGAGGTTGGCGCGAATGCTGATTGAGGCCAGAGCACAGAACCAGGAGGACAAGGTCAAGGCGCTCGAGCGGATGCTCAAGCGGACCCAGGTCGCCGCCCTGCCGACGACGTTGAAGCTCCTCGTGTGGGAAGATCTGGAGGCGCCCCTCGACCTCAAGGCGACTATCGGCCAGGCCCCCTATCCCATCGTCGACCGGGTCTCTTCGCCCCAGACCGGGATGGTCATGCTCGAGCTCGGTCAGACCGTGCGAGACAACCTCGGCCTGTCGGTGGCCCTGGTCGGTGCATCGCTGCGCCGCGAGGTGCCCTACGCCCTCATCACCATCTCCTGGGACGGGCAGAAATTCACCGTCGAAGAGCAAAAAGGAGCCCTTCCCGGAAGAGCCCTGCAACTGGCGATTTGACCCGAAGTATTCCTGAACAATCGGCTGCAAACGGCCCGGACGCGGGACGCTCCGAAAAATTGTCTCTGTCGGGTGGGCTCGAGTACAGTTGAGGCTCCACTTTGCCGAGGAGCAGTCCAATGAAACGCGGTTCTGGGCTCAGTTGTTGGAGTTTACTGGCAGTCACTGTCTTCTTAGCTACCAGCACCCGCGCGGAGACCCGGCTCGGCATTTGGGGGGATCTGCGCTACCGCTTCGAGCTGAGTGACGACGAGCGGGCGGAATTGGCCTATCGTCACCGGTTGCGCGCGCGGCTGGGGGTTCGGGCCGCGTTCAGTGAATTTCTCGATACGTTTGTGCAAATCGGTACAGGGGATGCGGGTGACCCGGTCGCCAACGAGCAGACGTTGGGTGAGGCGTTCAGTTCCAAGCCGATCTGGCTGACCTTGGCCTATTTTGATTGGCGCCCGAGCGTGGCCGACGCGTTTCGCCTTCGCGGGGGTAAAATGGCGACACCGTTCTTGGCGGTCGGCGCCCCGAATACGAGCAGCGATCACCTCGACCACAGTACGTCCAGCGAGTTGATCTGGGACCGGGATCTGCGACCGGAGGGGATCAACCTGAGTTTTAAACGACGGTTTGACGGAGACGATATTTCGTTGGAACCGTTTGTCCACACCGGCGTGTTTTGGCTCCAGCACCGACCCGGGGAGTCTGACAGCTGGTTGTTCGGCGGTCAGGCCGGGGTTGAAATTGCGTTCGACAATCCTGTGCGGTTGACGCTCGGTGGTGGGTATTTCGATTTCCTGCGCATCGAAGGGCGCCCCCTGTTGGCCGGGGTGGAACGGGGTTTCGGCAATTCGGTCAGCCGGGAGACGGGTGCGGCGGGCCAATCGACGACGCTGTATGCTCGGGATTACAACGAGATCGAATTGTTCGCCCAGGTCACAGTCAACAGACGCGCGTCGATCCATGGTCAATTTGTGGTCAACGTGGCCGCTGAGAACGACAACAAGGCGTGGATGGCAGGCGCCTGGATCGGTGATCACAGTGTGTTTGTCGTGCGGTATGAATTCCGTTGGGTTCAACCAGACGCGGTGTTCGGCTTGTTCTCGGATTCGGATTTTCTCGGCGGCGGCACAAACGGCAAGGGCAACGAGTGGGGGATCGAGTTCAACCCCATCGAGCAAATGACCGTCGAGGTTACCTACCTGTACAACAAGAGAGACCTATTTCACGAATACAAATACCACTCTCTCCAATTGGATTTGAATTTCCTGTTTTGACCGCGCTCCGTATTCGCTCACCGCTTATGGGTTCTTCTTGGACGCAATCACCGCGAGCTTGTCCCGATAGATGGTCATGCTGTGGCTCTTGATGGGAAAGGTGATTCCCGCCAGGATCGATTTCCAGAACCACAGCAGACGGTCGGCGAGGTGGGGATTTTGCAGCAGCTGGGTGTCTTCGAAGCGTCCGTTGCGAACGTCGGTGAGATAGCGCTGATCGCCGAAGTGGCGATACTCCTCGAGGCGATTGAACAGACGCGCCATCCACTTGAACATCGATGAGACCACCGGCACGGGAATGAGTTTGGCAAATCCCCAGAAGAGCCAAAAGAGTATTTTGGAAGTAATACCCGGGGGAACCCGGGGGACGATGTCCGCCGAGTTGACGATGCGAAACGCAGGTTTTTTGACTGAAAAGAAAAATTCGTAGTTGGCGATTCGCGGGGCGCCGAAACTATAGCACGCGCCGGACAACTCCGGGACCAGCAAGCTGGTCGCCAGCAGCGCCCAGGCACCACCCAAGGAGTGCCCGGTGAAGTAGACCAGCAATTTTTCCCCGTCCTCGCCGACGGCATATTTTTGAATGTGGCCCTCCAATTCGGTTTTGACCTCATTGAACGTTTCGAAAAAACCGGTGTGCACTTTCTTTTTGCCGTCGATCACCGTTGGTATGGCGCGGAAGTTGGTCAGCCAGTCGTTGACCTTCTCCTCTGAACCCCGAAACGAGACCACCAGGAAAGGGGCTTGGCCGGGACGGATGTTTTTACAGATGAACGCCTGCAGCGGGCCGCGGTTGATGGTTTCGAGGAGCTTCAGGTGGTTCTTTTCGAGGACGCTCGCCAACTCGGCCCGACCACCGTGAGACAAGCTGTCGTCCACGAGTTTTTTGACGAAGCCCTCGGCCCGCTCGGTGTTGAGATCTGTTTTGACCGCTACCAACCGCTTGACTGCGTCCGGAATAATCGAGCTGGACTTCTCGAATTCGAAATAGGCCAGGTACGCGAGCTCGGCCATCAGGTAGGCGATTCGGTTGCTGTAGCCAAGGGGCCGTTGGGGCAAGCGCAGCAGCGCCGGATGGGTAAAATGGTCCAAGGACAAGTCGCCCGGCCGGATTCGCGACATCACGGTTTGAATGGCGGTCCACACCAAAAAACCGACCGCCATCACGGCAGTGCCGAGCTTGCCGAAGTGGTCGAGCGCGAAATTGTAAATCTCGGAAAAGACGTCCATTTTCTCCTCCGCGAATGAAGTTACCAGGTTAACCAGCGCACCAGGTCGGGTCAATTATCGGGCATCCGCAAGACAGTTAACGGGTCTTCAGAGTGCGGCGAGGGCGACTAGCTGCCTGAACAACCCCAAGGGGCGGTCAGCCCGATCCGATGGGGCTCCGATGGAGCGGCACCCGCAGGATCCCTCGGTCGAAGCGTTGTCCGAATCATCGTTGTCGTCGTCCGCATCTGCGTCACTATCCGCGTCGCTGTCCCCATCCCCATCACTGTCGGCATCGCTGTCGGAGTCCCCGTCGCTGTCCGAATCCGCGTCCCCGTCGGCGTCGCTGTCCCCATCTCCGTCGCTATCGGTGTCACCGTCCCCGTCGGTATCTCCGTCGCTGTCGGTGTCGACATCTGTGTCCGCATCGCTGTCCGCGTCACTATCCGCATCGCTATCGGTGTCGGTGTCCGCATCTGTGTCCGCGTCGGTATCGCTGTCCGTATCCCCGTCCCCGCCGCTATCGGTGTCATCTTCGGGACACTCGTTGTCTTCGCGCCAATCATCGTATTGTTGACGCAAGCTCAACAGCGGGCTTTGGGGCGCGGTGTCGGTCACCGAGAGGTGCAGGTACACCTCGCCGTCGTCCAGCACCACGTGGATGAACGCACTGTCCGAGGGGATTCCCTGGGGGGTGCAGCGGCTGTCTCCCTCGCCGTTGTCGGCGCCCGCTTCCAGGGCGAGCATCAGCCGGTCCGCCAAGTCGCAACCATCCCCTTCGAAGGCCGCCTGCGCCTGGTCGATCACCGCCGCGCTGGTCAGGATATTGCCCTGCACCGAATAGATGAAGGTCTCCACTTCCCCTTGAACATCGTCGGCATAGAACCCGTTTTGAGTGCCGGAGAATCCGGCCGCGCGACCGGAGAGATCCACCACACCGTACTGGCGCGACTGATAGGACGGATCGAACGAGGAGGTGGCGATTGCGGCGATGATATCCGTTGGTGAAGTGTCCGCTTCGAGCAGCTCCGCCGCCCGGTCCCGGCCGTTGACATTGAGACTGGCCTGGGCATGCACCGCCCCGTGGGTCGGTACGGATTTGTGGATCACGTACACATCGAGAGAACCGACACACGACGTCCCCGCGCCCCCGACCTGTCCGGACTGGCGATCCGTGGCCACAATCGAATAGGTGGCCCGTCCGGCAACGGGCAAGAGGAGGACGGCCGCGATTGCGATCAATTGCACCGATTTGCGGGCATTTGTTTTCTGGCGAGCCCTTATCATAGTCCTGCCTTTCGCTGCGGATTCGATGAGGAGTGGAGTGTACCACGCAACGGATCAAAAACGAAAAGGACAAAAGCGGAGCCCTAAGGGGTGGGGTCGACCGGACGCCGGAGCACGAACAGATCTTCACAGGGATTGTCGTCGGGGCAGGTTCCATCCGGGGTGGCGTGGGCGTGCAGCGGGGGGTGATCCCCCGGACCCGTCCAGGAGCCGGAGGAAACGCCGCCGACCGAGAC
>JANQET010000337.1 GCA_028278265.1 Myxococcota bacterium | reverse complement strand
GCGGACTTGATGAGCGAGGTGCTGGCCGAAGTGGCCGCCGAGGCCTCGTCCACGGATCACCCGTTGCTCGCCCGACGGGACACCGAAAATGCGTTGATGCTGGTGATGTCCGCTGATCGGGGGTTGTGCGGTAGCTTCAACGGTGGGTTGTGCCGCGATGCGCTGGAAGCGATAAAATCCGCGGATCCCGAGCCCAAAATTGCGATCATCGGGCGCAAGGCCAACGATTTTTTCAAGCGACGGCCCGTGACCATCGACAAGGTATTCAGTGGCGTCTACGACGATACGGACTACGCCACAGCGGCCGGTATCGCCCGGGAGATGGCCGAACGCTATACCTCTAAAGAGGTGGACAAGATCGATTTTATTTACAATGAGTTCGTCTCCATGATGAGCCAGCGACCGGCGGTCACCCAGCTGCTGCCGGTTAAGCTTCCCGAGCGAAAGGAAGAAGAAGCGACTCGGGAAAAGCTGGCTCCGGTGGGGTTTATCTTCGAGCCGGGTCGAACCGAGCTCTTGGATCGACTGCTGCCCAAGTTTTTGGAGGTGCAGGTGTATCGTTTCCTTCTCGAATCGATTGCCGCCGAGCATGCGGCGCGAATGACCGCGATGGATGCGGCGACGAACAACGCCGAAGAGATGTTGGAGCAGCTCACCCTGGAATACAACCGGGCGAGACAGAGCGCGATTACCAGTGAGCTAATGGATATCGTCGGTGGCTCCGAGGCACTGAGCGAATAATCCGGGAGCATTGAACAAGATGGCCGAGACACAGTCGACAACAGAAAAAGGAAAAGTGACCCAGGTGATCGGACCGGTGGTGGACGTGACCTTCGAAGAGGGCGAGCTGCCGACCGTGTTCACCGCACTGCGGGTGACCAACCCGGCGATTAACGATCAGCCCCTGAACCTGGTGCTCGAAGTGGCCCAGCACCTGGGCGAGCGCACGGTGCGGTCGGTCGCGATGGACACCACCGACGGATTGGTCCGCGGGATGGAGGTGGTCAACACGGGACAGCCGATCACCATGCCGGTGGGCGATCCGTGCTTGGGCCGGATTCTCAATTTGATCGGTGAACCGGTGGATGAGGCAGGCCCGGTGACCACAGATGTGCGGATGCCGATTCATCGGGAGTCGCCGGCGTTTGTCGATCAGGACACTAAAGTTGAGGTTTTCGAAACCGGAATTAAGGTCGTCGATATGCTCGCCCCTTATCGCAAGGGGGGCAAGATCGGCCTGTTCGGCGGTGCCGGCGTGGGCAAGACGGTGTTGATCATGGAGCTGATCAACAACGTGGCCAAGAAGCACGGCGGTGTTTCCTGCTTTGCCGGGGTGGGGGAGCGCACCCGCGAGGGGAACGATCTGATGCGGGAGATGGCCGAGAGCAAGCTCGAGTCCGGGGAATCTGTGCTCTCCAAGGCGGCGCTGGTTTACGGTCAGATGAACGAGCCACCCGGCGCTCGCCTGAGGGTCGCCCTTTCTGCGCTGACCGTGGCCGAATATTTCCGCGATGTGCAAAACCAAGACGTGTTGTTGTTCATCGACAACATTTTCCGCTTTACCCAGGCCGGTTCCGAGGTCTCCGCGTTATTGGGCCGGATGCCCTCGGCGGTGGGGTATCAGCCCACTTTGGCCACTGAGATGGGGGAGCTGCAAGAGCGCATCACATCGACGACCAAGGGCTCAATCACCTCGGTGCAGGCCATCTACGTGCCTGCCGACGATCTGACCGACCCGGCGCCAGCGACCGCGTTTGCCCACCTGGATGCCACCTCGGTGTTGTCCCGGCAAATCGCCGAGCTCGGTATCTATCCCGCAGTGGATCCGCTCGACTCCACCTCGGCGCTGCTCGATCCGGTGGTGATCGGTGACGACCACTACGACACCGCTCGACAGGTTCAGCAGGTGCTGCAGCGGTACAAGGATTTGCAGGACATCATCGCCATTTTGGGCATGGACGAGCTATCCGAAGACGACAAGCAGACCGTTAACCGGGCGCGCAAGATGCAGCAATTCCTGTCCCAGCCGTTCTTCGTGGCCGAGCAGTTTACCGGCTTCCCGGGGCGGTACGTCGAGCTCGCTGACACGATCAAGGGATTCAAGGCGATTCTGGCCGGCGAGATGGACGACGTGCCCGAGCAGGCGTTCTGGATGTGCGGTCCGATAGAAGAAGTGCGGGAAAAAGCGGAGAAGATGGCCGCCAAGGCCAAGGCCAGCTGAAATGCACGAGGTGATGAATCTCAAGATCGTGACCCCCAAAGGCAGTCGCTTCGATGAGCCGGTGCAGTCGTTTACCGCCTGTTCCGAGCTCGGGGAGTTTTGCCTCCTGCCCAACCACCGACCAATTCTTTCCTCTCTCATCCCCGGCCGCATGGCCGCTGTTCGGGCCGATGGTACAAAACTGATTTTTGCCCTCAACGGTGGATTTCTCCAAGGGGGGCCGGATTACGTCAATGTGATTACTGAAGACTGCGCCACCGCCGAGGAGCTCCAACCAGCACCGTTGAACGATGAACAGTCTGTCCTCGAGCAACAGCTCGAAGCCCATATCGAAGAGAACACCGAGCGCCGGACATTGGAGCAGGAGCTGCTCTGGGTTCGGGCCAAGCTCGCCGTAGTCCTCGAAAATCAAAAAGAAAAAGGTTAATTGAACGTTTTAATCGTTTAAATTAACTAAATTAATAGGCTGTTTTGTCGATAAGATCGGTAAGGCAGTTGGATACGACATTTATCGATAGACGTTGTAATTCTGGCTGTCGATCGATGATTTGTGTTATATTTTGGGAAAATAATTAGATTAAGGATTAAAACTGGCGTATCGATTTGGTCCACATAAAATTAAATGGTGTAGGGGATACCAACGAGATCGTTTGTAAACAGCCCTTGGGGGCGTTTGTTTTTTTGGAGGAGGTAGACAAATGAAAGCTGTCCGGCATTTCCGAGGAATGGTGAGTTTATTGGCGTTGATGTTTTTACTGATGTCCGCCTGTAGCTCATCCGAGCCGGCCGATGATGACGATAGCGATACCGGTGGAGACAGTGACACGGATACCGACACGGATTCGGATGCGGACACGGATGCAGATTCGGACGCAGACACCGATAGCGATTCGGACACAGATGGTGATACCGACTCGGACACCGATACCGATACGGACTCGGACACAGATGGTGATACGGATTCCGATACCGATACGGATACGGACGCCGATACAGACAGTGACACGGATTCCGATACGGACACTGACACAGACTCCGATACGGACAGTGACACGGACACTGACACAGACGCCGATACGGACAGTGACACGGATACTGATACCGATTCAGATACCGACAGCGACACGGACGAGCTGACCTGTGCGGTGTCAGGGCCGGCGGAGTTAGTCGTTTCGATTGATCATTTGGATCCGGGAACCCTGTTCCTCACCAACCTATCGGTACTGAGCCAGGTGGATGTGGACACCAATGGCACATCGGTAGAGCTGTGGGTCGCCGGAGCGCTGTGGGATACCGTTTCATCGATTTCCGGGGGAACGGCATCATTCAGCAACGTTGCACTGGGCGCGGACGGCCTGGTCACGATCAAAGCGCTGTGCAAAGAGGATGTGGACGAGCTGTGGACGGTGAACCACTTCGTGGACAAGGATACGGATGTCCCCGATCTGGAAATCCTCGGCCTAACCCCTGATGTGCCGCTCTACGGTGTGGACGACTGTCCTTTCACGATGACCGTCTCGGTGGGCGACATCGAAGCCGGCCAAGAAGTGTGCGCGAGCTACGACGGGGAGCCGGAGGTCTGTGACACGATCGTTGACGGCACAACGGAGTACGACCTGATCATCCCCTGTGTCACCGGCACCGATCTGCCGGTGACCGCCTGGGTTGAAGACCCCCACGGAAACATGGCCACCGACATGGTCGAGGTCTCGGCAAACTTTATCGTGCCTGAGGTGGCGATTCAAAGTCTGGAAGACGGCCAGGTGTACAACAAAGACGATGACACAGTCGATCCGGGAACGGACGAGTTTGAGCATGTGATCGTTGCGTGTACAGATGATGCCTATGATCCGGCGAATGTCTCTCTGGCGATTTTCGAAGTGACCCAATCCGAACAGCAGGATGTCACCGGTATCGATCCGGTGGTGACTGAGACCCCGTGCCAGGTGGGCACAACGGATTACACCCATATGATTACATTTACGATCTTCCCGTTTGTTCAAGCACCGACTGGTATTCAGCTCGAGTACCAGGTCACCGTGGAGGTGTCTAACGGAGTCAACACGGGGTCGGATCAGGTAACCTCGAATGTTGATACACTTGCCCCGGTGCTGACGATTCCTGAGCCGTTGTTGAGCTTCTATACCGGTGCAGATGACATCAACTGCCCGGCAACAGCCCCAGCGTTGGAACTCCCAGGGCAGGTTTATATCAATGGTGTGGAGCCCGGTCAGGAAGTGACGTTTCAAGTAGAACCCAACGGATACAGTGATACGGCAACGTCCGGGACTTTCCTACCACAGTTTTTTGATTTTGGGGAGGTCTTTCCCGCCTGTGATGAAAACGCGTACATCGTTCTTGAGGAGGGAGAAAATACCCTTACCGCTTCGGTAGCGGATGATGCGGGTAACGCGGTGACTTTGGTTAGGACAATTAATTACAGCAAGAGTGCTGTGATTACGTTCCCGGATAGTAGTGACGTTCTTTTGGCCAGTGATGACTGCGACGGTTACCTCGACGGGGATCCGACCTATGATTTCCAGGTCGGTGTTGAGGTCGCCACAGCGGACACGCCGGATGATACCGAAGTGTACGTGCTGGTTTCCAGTGTAGACGGGGACTGGACCTATCCCGATCCGGGTGATATCCCCACAGAGTTGATCTGGATCGTCGATTGTCAGGATCCCCTGGTGGAGCCCTGCGAACATACGTTTTGTATCCCCATCGATCCAGCAGTGGTGGAACAGACCGATATTCGCGTGGAGCTGTTTATCGAAGGGGCGGCGACGGACCAAGAGCGCATCGATGTGACCGTGGAGCTATCCCCACCGGATCCGCCGGTCACCCAGCCCTTCGCGGTGCTCGAACGCCGTCAGGCTCAGGTTCAGTTCGTTTGGGGACCTGTGACTGATCCGCAAACCGGAGGAATTGGTTCCAATAACTGGGATGTGCGCTGTGCAGACGTTACCTATCTCCCTGACGACCCGAGCGTTGTCGATCTGTGGGATGACCCCGAAGTGATGACATTCCCGGGGCTGCCGAGTTACGATGCTGGTGATAGTGAGTGGTCCTTTACGATTACCCAGGACACTACCGGCACGAAGATTAGAGCGGGCCACCGCTATTCCTGCGGTGTGACCGCCACAAACGGCGTGGGGATTACCAGTGATATTGCCCTATTCGGCGACGACAATAGCGATCCACCGGACGGAGACTGGGCCGATGCGGAGGACGATTTATACCTTGGAGATGACGATATTGGCCTAATTGCTTATGGGACGGTGATCACAGGGTACACACGAGCCGACTACGCTAGTTGGCAATTTCCGTCAATCATTTCGGCGGGCAATGTCGACGGAGATAAGTCGCCGGGACCAGCGGCACGGGACTATGACGATATGCTGGTCGGTTACAGCTACTCGGACGGGACCAGCGCGGCGGCCCTCTATCACGGCGGTCCCGACGGACCCACCGAACCAGCCGCGGTGATCAGTTGCGCTGATAGTTCCTTTGGCGGGGCGATGGCCGGTGTAGGCGATTTCAATGGCGACACTTATCCTGATATTGCCATTGGCGCGCCATTAGAGGACGTGGCGTATGTGTTCTTTGGTGGTCCCGGATTTGGCCGGGAGTCGGTAGGGGGGGCCCCTGAAGGGTTCAACTGTAGTGCCGCGGATTTGAAGATTATCGGAAAAGCTGCAGATTCGTACTTTGGCGTCACGATTGCTGGCATCGGTGATTTTGATGGGGATCACTACGCGGATATTGCCATTGGCGCGCCCTACGAATGGGGATCCAGCAGTGGTGATGGTGCAGTATACGTGGTCTTTGGACGAGAGACCGGAGGATCAACACTCGATCTGTCAGCAGGTACGCCGGACGTTAACGGTACGCTGTGGATCAAAGGTCGGGACGCGGCGTACCTTGCTGCAGGCGGAGGGGTCGCCGGCATCAAGTTGGACGCGGACAGCGATTACACCGATCTTGTTTTTGCCCAGCCGTTCGGAGCGATAGAGGCCGGCGTATCCCCGAGTGAGGTGAACCTGTTGAGGGGCTGGGATGTCCCCAAGACAGCGGATTTCAATACGATCGATTTGCACCTACCGTTGCCGACGACGCTTTTGACGCTGACGCAGTTGGACTCGGGTTTCACTTACTTCGGTCTTCAGGGCTTGGCAGCGATTGATTTTGACGGAAATGGACATCAAGATCTGGCAATTGGTGCCTATGCTGCGGATTATGCGGCGGACGGCGCGGACTACGGCAATGTTTTCGTATATCTCAACAATGGTAGCGGTGGACTGTCCGCCTCACCCGATCATTACACCCGGGGAATCTTGAACTCGGAAAACTACGGCCTGCCCGTGGCCTCCATGTATGATTTCACTAGGCCTCCCAGTACGGCTGGCGCGACGATTCCCGATCCTCGGGCGTGGAGAATCAATGGGCCTCCTGAAGCGACGACTGGTTCGGATCATGCCATCTTCTCAGGGTCGTCCGTCTACGGTGGTAGCGCAAATGACCGAACAGCTACGTTGTTCTACACCGACGGCTGGGCAACAGATGAATTTCGCAAAACCGACAAAGAAGATGAAAACGACACTGACCATATATATGATATTCTGTTCCCCCCTGCGGGAGACTCTGTTATAAATCACTGGACCGGTTTTGTCGGTGATCTCAACGGCGATGGCTACGTGGATCTAGCGGTTGGTGATACGGGCTACTTTGATGATCCGTTGTGGGGTCGAATTGTGGTATATCACTAGTCATTAAAGGAGCGTTGATCAATGAAACGAAAATTTTGTAATGATCAGGCATCTTTACAAGTGAATGAACAGACGCCTAAAAAGCCCTATGTACCGCCAGCAATCGAGGAAGAAGTTGTGTTCGAGACCCTCGCGGCTGGTTGTTCCCGAGCCTCCACGAGGCGCGGATGTAGTGCCGGCAGTCTTCGCAATAGCCCGTAAATTCTCCTCATTGCGTGCCGTTTGAGTCCATCGAAAGTGCAAGTTGATGCAGTTGCTTGGACCTTCGCGGGAATCACGGTTCGGATGTGTGCTGCCTCCGGGGATCTCCTCATGTCCTGTGCCGGTCACTTCGATGCTTTTCGGGTCGATCTGTCGGCAGGTATGCACATCGATCTGGACATCTCCGTCACCTCAAGCGCTACGTGGTGTACTCTGCCAGATCTGCAAGACCGATTTCCCGACTGTCGCGTGGGATTGACCCAGGGGAAGGCGACGTTCGATCGGGCCGATTTTTCCGGCTCGTTGATTCACGAGGAAGGCGGTTGTCGAGGGGAGTTCACGGTCGACGGCAAGACACCGGGCGCGTATCACTCCATCGTTGTGGTCTGTTTGGCCTATCTCATCGCCCGGCAGGGTCGCGTGTTACTCCATGCCTCCGGGGTAATCCATGATGGACGGCTATGGTTGTTTTCCGGCCTGTCCGGAAGGGGTAAAACGACGATCGTCTCCGATTTGAGGGCAGGAGGGGATCCTTTCAGTGTCGACCGGGTGGTTCTGTTTGTCGACGATCGAAATCGGTTGATGGCGTATCCGACGCCAATTAGTGATGAATTCGGGTTGTGCCCGGCACGGCCGGCGATGCCGGTGTTCGGCGTTGCCTTCATCGAGCAGGCGGATGGAAATGAGCTGCAACGGCTCGATTTGCCCGCTACTGTTCGCCAATTGTTCGGGTGTGTCCTGACGGTCTGTCGCGACGAGGGGAATGACACGGCCTTGCTGCACTCGATTGAGCAAATTGCCGCTACTAGACGCTTTCATCGGCTAAAATTTCGCCGGGATGAATCCTTTTGGTCGCTCCTCAATGATGTTGTAGACTGATCGCCGAGGGGTTAGAAAATGAAAGAGAATGTCATGGTCGACTCGCAAACCGTATATCTACCCGCCCCCAAACTGGCTTACCGAGATATCGGTGGGCAAATCGTCATCGTTCATCCCGGCGAGAACAAGATGATTACTCTTAACCCGACCGGCAGCGCCGTGTGGCGGCTATCCGATGGTCGAACGATGGCCGAGCTAACGCGTATTATTGCCGATGAATTTGACGTTTCATTGGAGACTGCACAGTCGGATGTCCGTACCTTCATCAGACAGATGGTGGAGAAGGAGCTGATGGTACCCTCTGAACGCAAAACCGATGAGTGATTGTCAGCATATTCAGCAGCCCCAACAGCCCCAATGGGAGGCAGAGCAGCTGTGGGACAAAATCCAGTCGGCCCACCCGATGCCCCTCTCGGCAATGGTGTCATTGACTGCTAGGTGTAATTTGGCCTGTGCCCATTGTGAGGTCCATCGGACGTGGGATAGTGATCGAGATGAGCTCGAGCTGGAGCAGCACATCACCGTCTTGGATCAGCTGGCTGAGGCAGGAGTACTCGTCTTGTCACTCACCGGCGGTGAACCCGCGGTGCGCAAAGACTTGGAAGAGATTGTCAAAGCCGCGGTCGACCGACGGTTCTGCGTGAAGCTGAAAACCAACGCTACCCTACTCCCAGCGGAACGAATCGACAAGTTGGCTGGATACGGGCTTTGGTCGATGGATGTAAGCCTATATTCCCGTCAACCGGCAGAGCACGATCGCTTCGTTGGACAAGAGGGTGCTTTCAACTTGGCGCTGAAAGCGATGGAGCGGTTCAGGTCGCTCGGTGGTGAGGTACGGGTTTCCGCCGTGATGATGAATTGGAATGCCAATCGCTTCTCTGCACTGCTCGACTTTTGTGAGAACAACGGTTTTTTATACATGGTTGATTTGCAAATCGCGCCGCGGAGTGATGGCGGCAGCACACCCACCACATTTCGGGCGACGGAGGAGGAGATAGCATCAGCCCTCACCGATCCACGGATCGCTAACCTGAGTGCGCTGGTCAAGGTAGACGCCAAGCCGGAGGATCGCTTCCTTTGCATCGCCGGAAGAGGAAGCTTGTTCGTTAATTACAACGGTGATCTGTGGCCTTGTGCGCGGTTGCCCTGGACGTTCGGCAATCTGCTCGAGTCGCCGATCAGCACGCTGTGGACCGATTCCAAAAAGCGCCAACATCTCCTCGATTTGCGTTGGTCCGACCTACCGGAATGTTCCTCTTGCACCATGTCGGCAATATGCTGGCGGTGTCCGGCGATTGCCCTCATCGAGCACGGAAGCATCCTCGATCGATCCGATGTGGCCTGTACTGTAGCGCGGGCTTTTTCGACCGATCGGTCGAGAAAGACCGGTCCATGAGTCTTGTCAAGAAGTAGCGAAATGTGGACCATCAATGTCGTCAAAGCTAGTCTGCGAGCGCTCCTCTTGGAAGATGAACGCGTACACGATGATCAAGAGAGTTTTCGGTTGTGTGGAGAATGTATGGATCCGTTCGTTCCCCTGGGCAGCACGGTTACCGTCCATCGGATCGAAAAGGGAGAGGTCGGTCCGGGGGATCTCCTGGTGCATCTGGATCAACACGGCGCATTGGTCGCTCACCGGGTCGTCTCGTTGGAACGCCGCGGATCGCAACCCGTTTACATCACCAAGGGGGATACCCAGCGGGTCACTGAGCGGGTTCCCCATCGGGCCGCAGTTTATGTTGTTGATCGGGTGGCGTACTTGGGCAAAAGCTACGACACCCAAAGCCCGGTTGGACGGGGCATTGCCCTATTCGCACGAATTCAGCCGGGGCTCGGCATTTGGCCCAGGGTCGCCAAGAGATGCGTGCGGCCGCTTTGGGGAAGGAGGGGCTGATGTCCTATAGCGATGTGGCTGTGCATCAGCAGATGCTCCGGGATAGCGTGCGGACTCGGGCGTATGAAGAAGCGATTCGCCACACGGTGAAACCCGGACAGCGGGTGCTCGACTTTGGTTGTGGTACTGGCATTTTGTCTATTTTTTCAGCTCGGGCCGGCGCCGAGCAGATCTACGCCGTCGATCGGTCCAAGTTCATTCGCGTGGCCAGAGGCATCGCCGAGCGCAACGGCTTCGACAATATCCAGTTCTATCACGGCGAGGCGAATCAGGTGGAATTGCCCGGCAAGGTGGACATCATCGTATCGGAATGGATGGGGCACTTCCTCTTCTTCGAACAGATGCTCGATCCCCTGATCGAACTCCGCGACAAATATTTGACCACCGCTGGGATGATGATTCCCCAGTCAGTGACGCTCCACCTCGGGTTGGTTCAGGACCACACCCTTCATGACGAGCTGGACTATTTTCGCAATCAGCCGTATGGGATCGACTTTTCACTGATTGACGACTGGGCCTTCTACGTCGCCAAGGCGTCCAAGTTGACCGCCGAACAGCTGCTGCCTCGAACCGTAGAGATGGGCACGCTCGATTTGCGGACTTGCCCCAACACCCCGGAGACACTCAGCTGTCGATTCCAACCCACTGAGGCTGAAAAACAGACGATTTACGGCCTCTGTGGTTGGTTTGAGGCGCACCTCACCGATACGGTTTCCTTCGGTACCGGACCGATGGATCCTCCCACCCACTGGCGACAGATGTTCTTTCCGCTCAACCGACCGTTTGATCTGCTGCCCGGCCGGGAGGTCCGCGTTTCGATCGTACCTCGGCGCGACAGCAAGCACGAAGTGACCCTATGGAGATGGTCAATTCAACAAGGGGATCGGCGGGTGGAGATGGACGACTTCGTTCATCGGACGTGGCTGATGCGGGATCTCCCACCCGGTCGACTCCCGTAACGCCGATGGGCGGGCAGGCGCCAGCAGGTCTCAGCGGCTCGTTGCCCGGTGGCCTCGAGCAAAAGGTGATGGGTGCCGGCACTGCCTTGCTCGCGCTCGGCGCGTTCTTGCTCCCGTTTTGGGGTCTGGGCGATTACAATGTGCAGCATTCGCTGCCGGTGAAGCCGGTGGATCTCTGCCTGGCACTGGCCGCTCCCCTGTCATTGGCCTTGATTTGGCAAAACAGACGAAGCCTGATACAAAGCCGAGTCTTCCTGTCACTGATCGCTGTCGCCGCCGCCCTGATGTTGTCGAGTCTGCTCAGTGACGATCCGCTTCTCGAGCTCCGCACGATGGCTCGACAGGTGCTGTGGATCGTTTCGGTCGGCGGATTGGCTTGTCTGAGTCTCAATCGCCGAAGTCGGGACGGTATCATTCGCTCCTTGATCGCCGGCGGACTGATCGCTGTAACCGTCTCGCTCATCGGCTACCTGGTGATCACGCTGGCGGCGAATTCAGGCGCCGGCGTTCGTCCTTTCGTGTTCAGCGGTACGCATCCGGTGTTCAATCACTGGCCCCGATCGTCGGGCACGTTCGGTCATTCCCCGCAATATTGGGGGGAGTACCTGGTGGTACTGCTGGCCGTGATGATGGCCCATTATTGGCAATCCGGGGCGTTTGCCCCTCGATGGTTCCAGAGAGTCGGTCTTGCCATCGTCCTGCTGACCCTCGGTCTGACTTTCACATTTGCCTGGATCGCTGCCCTGGTGGTGATTGTCGGCGCATTTCTGGGTGCTGCTGATCGACCCCGCTGGCTCAACCTGCTCGGCTTCGGCGTCATATTGCTGGCCGTGTTGCTGAGCGGCTGGGCGATGCACGTGGGGCCACCGACTGCAGCGAGCGATCGGGCCATTGAACAGGGGATCGACTGCGCCGGTTTTGACACTTGGCACCAGGTCAACGTTCAGGATGAGCCGACCTCACCACTCTGTCGGCCCCTGGTGGTGTCGTGGCCTTTTCGATCGTTGATGACCACCTACTGGCACGCCAAACAGACCGCGGCAGCGATCTGGTGGGACCGGCCCTGGTTTGGCGTGGGATATCGTCACTACCGCGACTACGCCCGCGCACACCTGACCGAATCATTCGGTTTGTTTGAGTCCGGCATTTTCTACCTGACGCCCCATTGTGAGGCATTGGGTATTCTGGCGACGGCGGGAGTTCCCGGCGGCTTGGCGCTGATTCTGGTTGTGGTGTTCATCGTCCGCGCGCGCCCTGGTCGGGGATCACGCCGGCGGGCGGGTGTGCTCGGGGCAAGGGTGATTTGGCTGGGGGTGGTCGGCTTTTTGGTGCTGGCGCTCAGCGTCGATATCCTGGCCAATCACGGCTTGTGGTACCTGTTGGGATTTCTGATCGCGGACGAACTCAAGGGGCTGGAGGTCTAGATCCCGACCTCCTGGCGAAATCGCTCGAATTCCGTTTTGATCTGCTCGAAGATGGCTGCCGCCTGCTCCATATCGCCGAGCTTGCCCGCGGCCTCTATTTTGAAAGATGCGTCTCGCATGGCCAACGCGCCCACATTTCCCGATGCCCCCTTGATCGTGTGCCCCTGGCGGCAGACCAGGGCGATGTCCTGGGCGTTAATCGCTTCTTCGAGTGAGGCGATTTGCAGCGGGATATCCTCTACGTAAGCGGCGAGGATCTCCTCGAGGAGCTCTTCGTCGTTGTCCAGTCGTCCGAGCAGATCCGAGCGATCAAAGGCGACCTGTTGTGCGTCAGAGGCTTCGACTTGCCTGATTGTCATAGATACCTCCTCAAGAGAATCACGCCGGCCGGTGCGGCAGCGCTGCTGCTCTATGATAGCAAATTTTTCCAAGACAAAACGGTCGAATTCATTTTTGTCTTCATGTCTAGTACTACGGTCACGTCCACAATTGCTTAACTCATTGGATTGACCACGGTTCGATTCCGCCCGTCCCGCTTGGCGTGGTAGAGCGCTTCGTCCGCCATGGCCACCAGTTCCCCGGGCTTGGTGGACGGGGAGTGGTCAAAGGGGGCGATGCCGATGCTCACGGTGACATTGAACGACTGTTCGTTGTGCACGAATGTGCGCTCTGCCATTATCTCGCGAAATCGTTCACAAACCGCTTTTGCCCCGTGAACATCCGTGTTGGGCAAAATGATCGCCAACTCCTCCCCGCCGTAGCGGCAGATGAGGTCGTACTGGCGAAATGAATCGCCGAGCAGCTGGCCGACCGTGGAGAGCACCATGTCGCCGGCCACATGGCCGTACGTGTCATTGATTTGCTTGAAGTGATCGAGGTCTGCCATGCATAGCATCAGCTCGGTCTTGTCGCGAGATGACTCGGCCATCGAGCGAGAGAGGGACTCCATGAAATAGCGGCGGTTGTAGAGCTTGGTCAATTCATCGCGAATCGACATCTCGGAGAGTTTTTTGTGGGCCTCCTCGACCTCCTTGCGCAGCCGCACTTTTTCCAGCGTGTTGAAGATGATGCGGGATATCGATTCCGCGCTGACCCGATCCTTGGGCAGATAGTCGTACACCCCCGCCTGAATGATCTGTGAGGCGATCATTTCGTCTCCCTGGCCGGTGATCACCACCACGGGAGTCTCGATCTCCTTCTGAGCCAGCATCCGCATGAAGTTCAACCCATTGCCGTCCGGCAGAACATAGTCGAGAAAGATCAACTTGAACGTCCGCTCGGAGAGAATCTCCAACGCTTGATCAAGGGTCGTCGCCCGGACCAGGGAAATGGGACCACTCGGTTTCAGACTCGATTCCAATTTATTGAAATCACTGTCAGAATCCTCGATCGAGAGGATTGCGATCGGTTGGTCCAGAGCGACTGTATTGGCGTTGCCCACCAGTGGTTTGATCCGCTGTTGGGGAATTGATTGCATCTTCTTGACGACCTTGACGATCCGGTGGCCGGCCTCTTTGATTTTGGACAGGTTCTCGCTCAACTCCCCCTGATTTCCTTCGCCGACCTCGATCAGATTGATGTGGTTGAGCATGTAGGTCAGCGGCTGGTTGATCTCATGGGCGGTCGCTCCGGCCATCTGCAACAACACTTTGAGGCGCTCCTCCTCGATCACCATTTTCTGCTGTTTGAGAATCTGTTTATTGGCCTTTTTCAGCTCTTCGACGGTCAGCCGGAGCTCCTCACTCTTGGCCTGTAGCGATTTCTTCTGTTGGTGCAACTCGAGGAAAACATTGACCTTGCTCGTCAGAATCTCCGGCACGATGGGCTTGAACAGGTAGTCTACGGCACCGGTCTCATACCCCCGCAGCAGGTTCTCCTGCTCCTTGTTGATCGCGGTGACGAAAATGATCGGGATATGCTTGGTGCGCTCGCTGGCCTTCATCAGCTCTGCGGTCTCGAAACCGTCCATGTCCGGCATTTGAACGTCGAGCAGCACGAGGGCCAATTCATACTCAATCATCAAGCCCAACGCTTCGTTGCCTGAGGTGGCCCGCAAAATGTTGAGCCGGTGGTTCACGATGAGGCTTTGCAGCAGGCTGTCGAGCACATTGAGGTTTTCCGTGCGGTCATCAACCAAGAGAATGTTGATCTGGTCTGTTTGGCGTGCGGTCATCCCCACTCTACGAATCGGCGTTAAAGCAATTTCACTTATATAATCGGTCAGTTTCGACAAATCTTAACCGGTTTGCGAGCAGTTTGAGCTGCTGCTCCGAAGGGGAGGTCGGTTGCCCCATGCCTGCCCCGCAGAGCCGATGGTGCATCAGGTGGTGCCCCCGATCCGACGATCCAGAGCATATTTTACTTATACTTTTGGCAGTTTTGCCGTTTACGTTTGATCAAATGGACAAGCGCGTCGAGTTAGATTGGGAGCAACACCGCCGACGTGCCCGTTTCGCCCACTGGGCGATTCTGGCCGGATTGGTTGGGCTGGTCGTCCTCTTGACAATGACCCTTTTGGACGGCGACATCCCGTCGACCGCGGCCATCTCGCTGGTGATTGGCGGGGCTCTCTACACGCTCACCTTGATACACAAACAGAACCGGTTGACAGGACAACTGAACGATGAGCTGAGCGCTCTGGGGAGCGAAACCCCACAACTTCGTCAGACGTTGGCGATGTCCAAAAAGGAGACTGGAGAGCTGAAAGAGGCGCTGGACAACGCCAAGGAAGCGGCCAAGGCGCAAAAGAGGATGATCGGTTATGTGAGCCATGAGATTCGGTCCCCGATCAACGCCATCGTCGGTTACACCGAGATTCTGGCGAAGACGAATTTGGACGAGGAGGCGAGCGAGCACGCCGAGATGATCCTTCACGAATCGAAGATCCTGCTCACCTTGGTGGACGATCTGCTGGAACAGGCCAAGTACGAGTCCGGTCACGCAGCAGTGGTCTACGCCCCGATGGATTTTCACGCCGTGTTCAACAACATCACCCGCAGCGTCGCGCTCAAGGCCAAGGAAAAAGGGCTGGATTTCGAAACGGCCATTGCCGAGGGCACGCCCCGCTATGTGGTCGGAGATGCCCTGCGATTGCGGCAGATTTTGACCAACATCATCCAAAACGCGATCAAATTCACGGATCAAGGGGCGGTGAAGGTGGCGGTCGAGCCCCTCGAACAGCGGGAGCGGCAGGTCACCCTGAGGTTTTCGGTGGAAGACACCGGCGTGGGCATGGAAAAGAGCCAATGGGAGAAGATCTTCGATCGGTTTTACCAGGCCGACGCGGAGCGCCGCTCCCTGGGTGCAGGGTTGGGGATGTCGATTGCCAAGACGTTGGTCGAGCAGTTGGAGAGCGAGATTCATCTGACCAGCGAAGTGGGACAGGGCAGCAAGTTCTGGTTCGACATATCGCTGAAGATCACCAATCGCAAGCCCAATTTGAATCAGTCCTACGCCGCGTTGCGCGCGCACGCCGATACCGCGCGCAAGACCGACACTCCGATCGGCCGGGTGCTGGTCGCTGACGACAGCCCGGACAGTCAGATTATTACGCGACACCATTTGGAAAACGCGGGATATTCAGTTAAAACAGTGGCAGACGGTCAATCAGCCGTCGCAGCGTGCCAAGTGGAGAGGTTCAATCTGGTGTTGATGGACATGGAAATGCCCAAGGCGAACGGCATCGAAGCCACACGCCAGATACGCGCCCTGAAGCCGCCCCAGGGGTCTATACCGATCATCGCGATGTCCGCCTATGCCAGTGATGACGTGAAAAAGGCCTGTCTCGACGCGGGGATGAACGATGCCATGAGCAAACCGATCCGACATCGCTCGTTGTTGCGGTTGGTCCGCTTGTGGACCGCGCCTGGGGATAAGGGCCTGCCCCGAAAAAAAACAGATGCCAAGGGCAAGGGAACACTGCCTCCTGGGGCCACGCGACCGGAGATCTTACTGCCCCTCGATTATAAGCAGGCGGTCGGCGAATTCGGCGGCAACCGGGAGCTGGTCAACACAGTGATCCACGAATTCGTCGGGCGGTTGGAGGGGCAGCTGGCGTCGCTCAAAACGGCGTATCGGGCAGATGATCTGGAGACGATTTGGCGCGAAGCCCACAAGATCAGGGGTGGTGCGATCAATCTCGTGGCCTATCCCCTCGCCACTGCTTTAAAACATCTTGAAATGATTGCAAAAAATGGTAGTGAAAAGGAGAAGCTGGCCGATGCGATCGGCGAAGCGGAAAAAGAGATGAACAAGCTTATCAGCTACTATCCGCTTATACAAAAAGGTAAAGGAGGGGCTCATGAAGATCTTAGTAGTCGATGATGACTATGTGAGTCAAACGAAGCTCAAAGCGTTGCTGTCCGCCTTTGGCGATTGCGATGCGGTTTCTGACGGGGAGGCCGCGTTGGTCGAATTCGAAATGGCTCACAACGAGGCCGAGCCCTACGACTTGGTCACTGTTGATATCAATTTACCGGAAATGCAGGGCCAGGAGGTGGTGCAGCGGATTCGACAGTGGGAGGACAAGAATCGCACCCCCAGCGTCAAGCGCACGAAGGTCATCATGATCACAATGATGGATGACAAGAAAAACATCTTCTCCTCGTTTGAAAAGGGGTGTGAGTGGTACCTCGTCAAGCCGATCACTCCGGATAATCTGGCCACTGCCCTGGTCAATATCGGGCTGCTGGAATACGACGTGAGTCAAAGCTAGTCAAATAATGTCCTCTGTAAAAAAATATGTGTTTTGAGAAAATAGGATAGGTTTTAACTTATTCGACACATTTTTTCCTTCCGCCTGTTTTTTTGTTGATTTTTTCGAGCGCATCTTTATGGTGGTGGGTGTCGGGTGTGGAAACACTCCCATTCATTTGAACCCCATCGCGAGATGGAGACCAATTCAGCGCGACTCGTTCGCGCTCTTTTAACCGCGATACATTCGCGCTCAACCAGGAAGGTCAACATGCGTTCAGCAGATGCACGCCTTGTGCCTCGGTTCGGTGAGAACACCTTTAGCTTTGCCTCCATGCAGGAGCACCTGCCCAGTGAAACCTATGACAAACTGATGTTCGCGATCCGCAATCAGCGACCGATATCGCCGGAAATAGCCAATGTGATCGCCCAGGCGATGAAGAAGTGGGCCATCTCCAAGGGGGCCACCCATTACACCCATTGGTTTCAGCCGCTCACCGGGCTCACTGCTGAAAAACACGATTCGTTTTTGGACATCGATAAAGAGGGGCAGCCGATAGCGCGGTTCACCGGCCGCCAACTCATTATGAGCGAGCCCGATGCGTCGAGCTTTCCCCACGGGGGATTGCGTTCCACTTTCGAGGCCCGGGGGTATGCCGCTTGGGACGCCACCTCCCCGGCGTTCATCATGGAACGGGCGGACAGCGCGACCCTGTGTCTGCCGTCGGTCTACGTCACCTACAAGGGAGAAGTGCTCGACAAGAAGACCCCGCTTTTGCGCTCCTGTGTGGCCGTGAGCAAGGCTTCGGTGGAGATGTTGCGCAAGCTGGGCAACAAGCGGGTGACCGGTGTAACCCCCCACGTGGGTGCCGAGCAGGAGTACTTTCTGGTCGAGGCCGAGCTGTTCGACCAGCGTCCGGACCTGCGCGAGGTGGGCGCCACGCTGATTGGTGCCGGTCCAGCGCGGGGACAGCAACTCGAAGATCACTACTTTCGGGCCCTGAACGAGCGGATTCTGTCATTCATGGAAGAGGCCGAACAAGAGTTGATGCGCCTCGGCGTCCCGGTAAAAACCCGCCACAACGAGGTGGCGCCGGCCCAGTTCGAGCTGGCCGCGATTCACCAACCGGCCAATATTGCCGCTGACCAGAACCAGCTGGTGATGGAGGTGCTGCGCCGGGTCGCTGCCCATCACGGATTGCGTGCGCTGCTCTATGAAAAACCGTACAACCGGGTCAACGGTTCGGGAAAACACAACAACTGGTCGCTGATCGACTCCGAGGGCACCAACCTACTCGAGCCGGGGACCAATCAGTCCTCGCAGATGCGGTTTCTCATCTTCTTGATGGCGGTGGTCTGGGGGGTCGAGCGCCACAGCGCATTGCTCTCGGGGATTACCGCCAGCGCGGGCAACGATCGCCGGTTGGGGGGCAACGAGGCGCCGCCGCGGGTCACCTCGGTGCATTTGGGCAGCCACCTCGATGCCGTGTTGGACGATCTGGCGGAGATCGCCGTGAACAACAATGTCGAGGATTTCAAGGAGATCGATCTCGGATTGGGCGGTGTGGCACGGATCCCGCGGGACACCACCGATCGCAATCGCACGTCGCCCTTTGCCTTTACCGGTAACAAATTCGAGTTCAGGGCAGTGGGGTCCTCGGCGGCAATTTCATTGCCCAACGTGGTGATCAACTCCATGGTGGCCGAGAGCTTGGAAATGATGTCCGAGCGGCTCGAGCGATATTTGAACGAAGGTGAGACGCGCCCGGCCGCGGCGCTGAAGATGTTGCGCGAAGTGATCAGCGAGGCGAGAGCCTGCCGCTTCGACGGCGATTGTTATTCCGACGAATGGAACGCCGAGGCGCAAAAGAGGGGATTGTCCGCCGGGGCCAACGCCCCTCAGTCCCTCGGGGCGCTGGTCAGTGAAAGCAGCCTGGCGCTGTTTGAAAAGTTCAATATCCTCAACAAAGAAGAGGTCGAGGCCCGCTATCGCATCAAGCTCGATCTCTACGCCAAGACGATCGGCGTGGAATTGAGCGTGGCCAAGCAGTTGTTGACCACGTACGTACTGCCCGCAGCTACGCGCTATCAGAAGCAACTCTCCACTGCCCTGGTCAACTCTCAGGCAGCCCTGGGTGAGAACGCCGACGCGCTGTCCGGACAGCGAGAGCACCTCAAGCACATCACCGTGCTGATCAACCGATTGATCAAGGAGATTCACACCCTGTCGCGGGACGAAAACTCCCTGGCCGAGAACGGCAATCTGGAGGAACGGGCACAATACTACGCCAACGAGGTGAGGCCCCACCTCGACGCCGCACGACATGTCTCGGATCAACTAGAAGCGCTGATCGACCACGCCATCTGGCCCCTACCCCACATCGACGACCTGCTCGAGCTGAAACCGTAGGGTCGGTCTCTATGCCTGCCCTCTGACCACCCAACTACTGACCACCCCATCGCTGCCCTTCCAATTCGCCATGATGAAGCACTCGGTAGCCGCCGCAAAGAATATCGAACCGGAGTGGCGCGAACACTAAAAACCGCCGA
>JANQET010000321.1 GCA_028278265.1 Myxococcota bacterium | reverse complement strand
ATTTGCACTGCTTCATGCTCCAATTCTTCCCGGTTTCCCCGTCGAATCAGTCCGGGCATCATCGTGTTCTCCAGGGCGGTGAACTCGGGGAGCAGGTGGTGAAACTGAAAGACAAACCCGATGGTGCGGTTGCGAAACTGGGCCAGTGAGCGGTCTTTGAGTCGGGTGACATCCACACCGTTGATCACAATCGATCCGGTGGACGGCACATCCAAGGTGCCCAGCACGTGCAGAAAGGTCGACTTGCCCGCACCGGACTTGCCCACAATGGCACACATCTCGCCCCGTTTGATCTGCAGCGTGATCCCGTTGAGCACGTCTATTCGCTTGCCCTTGTGGACGAACTTCTTGTGCAGTTTTTCGATGCGAATCATCGTCCCGTTGTCACCGGCCATTTTTCAATCCCTCCACTGGGGTAAGCTGCGCCGCCGCATGGGCAGGGTACAAGGTGGCCAGTTGGGTGATTCCGATCGCCGCCAGACCGACCAACAGAAACTCACTCCAGACCATCTGCACCGGAAGCTTGTCGATGTACCACACCTCCGGATCGATCGGCAGGCCCACTTTTTCCAACACCATGCACAAACCAAAACCGACCGCCAAGCCCGAGATTGTCCCCACCAAACCGATCAGCAATCCCTCGAAACGAAAGATATTCTGCACCGAACGATAGGACGCGCCGAGGGTCAACAGCACTGAAATCTCCGATCCTTTTTCCAATACCAGCATCGTCAGTGTGGCCAAGATACAAAACGAGGCCACCAGGATGGCCAGCGACAAGAAGATGAACATGACGATCTTTTCCAACTTGAGCGCGGCAAACAGACGGGCGTTCATCTCCTTCCACGAGCGAACCCGTAGACCAGAACCCACCTGTTGGCTCAGCTGATTGGCGATCACTTCGGCGCGATCCGGGTCGACCACCGCCACTTGAATTTCAGAGATGCGATTGTCCTTGCGCAAAAACTTCTGCGCCGATTTTATTGAAACATAAACATACTCGACATCGAACTGGTACATCCCCGAGAAGAAAATCCCGCCGATGCGAAACGGGCGACTTTTGGGAATCGGTCCGGTGGGGCCGATGTCTCCCAGCGGGGCGACGATATTAACCTCCTCCCCGAGATAGAGTCTGAGGGACTTGGCCAATTCCCGTCCGACGATCACTGCGGGCAGCACCCGTCGTTTGGGATTGGCCGGCACCGGAGCGGCAAAGGTGGGTTTGGGATCCGGATCAGGGTCCGGCGGTTTGACCGCGTCGGCCGGGTTGCCCAGGCCGTAGAGCCTTTCGCGCCGACGGCGAATCTGATCAAAGAGTTCTTCGGGCTGATCGAGAAAATCCAACTCCCCCTTCTCGAGGTTGGACAGCACATCGGAGACCTGAACAAAACTCTTGGGCTCGATGCCCTTGAGCAGAATCGGCGAGTTGGAGGTGCGGGCATTCATCATCATTCCGCCCTGCACCACCGGCGTGGCCGCCTTTACCCCGTCGATTTGTCGAATTGCTTCCAGGTGGGGTTGCCAATTTTCCAAATCGGATCCCGTGTTATCGACGACGATATGGGCATTGGACTGGAGGATTTTCTCTTTCAGATCACCGGAGAACCCCCCCATCACCGACAGCACGGTGGTCAGGGTGCAAGATGAAAACGAAACCCCCAAAATGGCCAACAGGCTGATCGCCGTCAAAAACCCGCTCTTGCGGCCCCGCAGATGACGGACGCCGACGAACTTGACGAATGTGAGCCGACTGCTCATCCGATCAAACAACCGAACGGTGGCCTGCCAGCCGCCGAGATTGAGCAGAATCGCCGCGACCAACATCGCGACCACATAGACGACAATTAATCCGACTGACACAATTTCTCTCTCAGTTGGGCCACCGGGCCTAGTCTCCGGATTGGGACAGCAGAAACGCGCGCACGAACGGTTCGAGATCCCCGTCGAGCACGGCGGAGACGTTGCCCCGTTCCACGCCGGTACGTACGTCTTTGACCAATTGGTACGGGGCCATCACATAGGAGCGAATTTGACTTCCCCAGGAGATCTCCTTTTTTTCGGCATTTCGCTCCTGTTGTTCCTTGCGCCGCTCTTCGAGCTCCCGCTTGTACAGGCGCGACTTGAGCACTTTCATTGCCTGGGCGCGGTTTTTGTGTTGGGAGCGCTCGTTTTGACACTGCACCACCAGACCCGAGGGCAGATGGGTGAGGCGCACCGCTGAATCGGTCTTGTTGACGTGTTGGCCCCCGTGGCCGCCGGCCCGATAGGTGTCGATGCGCAGATCCTCTTCTTTGACCTCGATGTTGATCTGTTCGTCGATCTCCGGCACTACGTCAATCGCGGCGAAAGATGTGTGACGCCGCGCCGCTGCGTCATAGGGGGAAATCCGCACCAGCCGGTGAATTCCCCGTTCGGAGCGGAGGTGCCCGTAGGCGTAATCGCCGATCACGTTGATCGTTGCGCTCTTGATGCCCCCTTCTTCGTTGTCCTGCAGGTCCACCATGCGAACGGTGAAACTCTTCTTCTCCGCATAACGACTGATCATCCGCAACAGCATCTGCGTCCAGTCCGCAGAATCGATGCCGCCGGCGCCCGCTGAAAAAGAGACGAACGCGCTGGCCCGATCCATCGGATCGCTGAGCAGGCGTTGGGTCTCCATTTCGGCCACCCGTTCCTCGAGCTGTTTGAGCTGATCGTTGAGTTCGGGAATCAGGGAGGATTCCTCCTCCTCTTCGGCCAGGGTCAGCAGATCATCGAAATCCGTGGTATCCGAGGCGAGCTTGGTGAACGCCTCTACGACCGATTCCAACTCCGCTCTCTCCTTGAGCACCGCTTGAGCGCTGTCCTGATCGTTCCAAAAGGTTTCTGAAAGAGACTGGGTATTCAGCTTTGCAATGCGGGCCTTCTTGGACTCCAGGTCAAAGGTGCCTCCTCAGGTCCTCCATCGTGACCTTGAGTCCGTCGACTCGCTCTTTGAGGTCGCTAGTCATCGGCGCATTAGTTAACGAATCGAAGAATTGATGTCAATGGTCGACCGGACGGGATCGCAATCTATTTTCTCAACAATAAAAGAGGCCAAAAAAGGCAACGGCCCCGAAGAATCTTCGGGACCGCTAATAGAGAGAAATATCACTAGTGAGCAACGTGCCGTGGGAGGGAATAGTACGGCGTAGTCGCTCCAGCGACGGTTGGTGCTGTTGACACATTGCTATAATGATGCCAACTGGATCAAAAACCAAAAGTACACATAATTATTCAATATTTTCCAGAAGCTCGCCGTGAATTTTCAGTATTTCTGCCTAGCACTTTCATTCGTGAATTTTTAGATTTCGGGTTTGTGCGTCACACTGTGCAAACAATTACATTTCAATGTATAAAAAATGATCCAGAATCCTTCCAATTTGTGTGGTCACCGGATTTAAGATAGACAGGTCCTTAGAGTTGTTTTCCAGGACCTGTGGAGAAGGGAAAAAGAGAACAAAGCAACAGCGAATTCATGAGGAGGGGATTTAGACAAATTCGCTATTGCTGTCCACAGAATAAGCATTATGTGTGCCAAAAAATAAAACATGCTGAAATTATTCAACATCGACCGGAGACACTACAAAAATCACCCATATTTTACACCTATTGTGTTCGTCCCATTTCAATTTTGGGAAAATAGCTTGCGTATGTGAGAGGATTCTTCCCATACTGAATTCCACTCGCGCCTTCATCGGCCGGGCAATCGCTGTTTTTTAAGGACTATATTATATGTTCAAAACCACCATCTGGCGCTTCTTGACTTGCTCATCCATCCTCTTCCACCTCAGTTGTGCCGGAGGGCCGGGGCCCATCCGGACCGATCCCCCGGAAGCGGGTCCGGCTGCCCCTCCCCGCCCCGACGCCCGCCAAGGAGTGGATGCGTCTGTGCCGGAGGGTCCCGAATTCAAAAAGGAAATTATCGCCGTGGGTCGGGCGCTGGAAACCGGCGACCTGGCCACAGCCCAATCCCTGAGCGCCGCTCTGGAAGACTCGGCCGAGGGGTCGCTGCTCAGAGCGCGCATTGCCGATTCAGCTGGCGACTACCCGAAAGCGGTCGGCCATTGGCGTGCCTTGCAGCAGGGCACCACCGACTTCGAACCGTGGATCACCGGCGAGCTGGCCGGTGCACTGGCCAAGACAGAACAGTTCGCCGAAGCGCTCGCCAAAATCGAGCCGTTTCTCGCTGATGACCGGGCTCTGACAACCGCACAGCGGAAGAAGTGGTTGGGCTGGAAAACCGACTGGCTGATCGCCTCCAACAAACACGCCGAAGTGATTGGGGTTTGCGACGAACTCCTCAGCGAACTGAGTGACAAGCCGGCACGGCAAAAAATAGCGCTCAAGCGCGCCGCTGCACTGATCGCCTTGGGAAAAACCAAGCCGGCTCGTCAGGTGCTCTCTCCCCTTGCCCAATCGGCCAGCCGGGCAAAAATCATGCGTGAAGCCACCCAGCTGCTCACCACCGCGGGCGCGGCTCCACGGCAGAGCCCCAAGCAACAACTGGAGCGGGGAAAAACCCTGATCGGATTGCGCGCTTGGGATGATGCCAAGGGGATGCTCGATCCGCTGACCAAAAGTGCCAATCGCGCGCTGGCCGATGAAGCGCGCTGGCAGTCGGCGCTCCTGTTGTTCAACCGGCGTCGCCATTACAAACAGGCGGTGGCAGCGTTCGACCAACTGGCGAAAAGCAAGTCGAAATTCGCCGAGGAAGCCGAGTATCACCGCGCCCGAGCGCTTTCCCGGCTGGATCGGGACGAAGAGGCGATCCTGGCCTACCGCCGCTTTGCCAACCGCACCTCCCACCGGGAATTGGCCACACAAGCCCTCTTTTTTGCGGCTCGTCTCGAGTTTCTGTTGGGGCGGCACAAAAAAGCGCAGCGCTCGTTCCAGGTGTTGCTCAAACAACGCCGGCTCGGACCGTCCCGCACTCGGGATGCCCATTTCATGGCCGGCTTGCTCGCTATCCTCAATCGCCAACCGAGGTCGGCGATCTCCCATCTGACCGCTGCGTCAAAGGGCACCAAACACCCCGAGGTGCTCGCCCGCAACCGCTATTGGTCCGCGGTCGCCCGAACCGCCCTCGACAAACAAAAAAAGGGGGCTGCGCTGCGGGATGTCTGCAGAGAAGACGCCACCACATGGTACGCGAGATTGGCGGCACAGCGGCTGTTCAAGCTCGGCATCGACCAGGGCCCCTGCGGCTTGACCCCCTTGGCCGGCGAAGAGGAGGAACCGAATACCCAATCGTTGCGGGCCATTGTGCCCCTCTCCCGCCGGGGTGGCTTCCTGGCCCGTGCCGGCCTCTTTCGCGAAGCGGCGCTGGCCCTGCGCGAAGCGGAAAAAGATCCCGCTGTCAAAGCCGAGACGCGCCTGTGGATCGACCTCTATATGGCACTCGATGCCCCCCATTTCGCGATCCGCCGCGCCAGCATCGGCCTGGGCTGGCCCCCGAATCCCGAACTCCGCTGGCGGGCTCATGCCGCCTACCCCACCCCATACCGGGAGGTTGCTCAAAAAGTCCGTCGTCAACACAACTTGCCCCCCCTGCTGATCTACGCCATTGCCCGCAAAGAGAGCATGTTCGATCCCCACGCGGTTTCCTGGGTCGGTGCCATGGGCATGATGCAGATGATGCCCCAAACCTATCGCAAAAACGCCAAGCGGGCGGGCCTCCCCCCCCTCGAAGAAGGGGAGTTGCCCGATTCGGTGGATTCGATTCGCGCCGGTGGGTTCGAGTTGACCTCCCTGCTCAACCGGTACGACAAGTCGCTTCCGCTGGCGATCATGGCCTACAACGGGGGATCGGGTGCGGTGGATCGGTGGCTCGATCGCTCCGGGGATGAGCCGATGGACGTCTTCGTCGAAAAAATCGGCTTCACCCAGACGCGCAACTACGTCAAACGGGTTTACCAGAATCTGGTGCGCTACCGCCTGCTCGCCGGTGAGCTGCCCCCAAAGATTCCGGCTGTCGCAGCCCGTCCCAAAGTTGACACCGGGCAATAGGACCGTTACCACTTCGGCCCATGAAATCCGAACCGCCACAAATTGTCGTCGTCCTGGCCGCCGGTCTGGGTTCACGGCTGAGCAGCACCACACTGTCCCCCAAGCCACTGCAGCCGGTTGCCGGTCCACCACTTATTTTGCGCGTGTTGAGTTGTTTTGCCCAGGCCGGTGTCACCGAAGCGGTCGTCGTGCTGGGCTATGCCGGGGAAACGGTCAAAGCGGGCATCGAACAGGGCCATCCGCGCCTTCCGGTGCAATACGTGGTCAACCCGCGATATGAATTGGGCAATGGACTTTCGGTACTCGCCGCCCGATCGGTGGTGGGGAATCGTCCCTTCTTTCTGTCGATGGCCGATCACATCTTCGACACCTCCCTAATCACCGGACTCGCCTCAGCCCCCTTGCCCGGTCAGGGGCTGGTGCTCGCAGTGGACTACAAGCTCGATGAGATCTTCGATATGGATGACGCAACCAAGGTCCGCATCACCGACGGCCGCATTGTTGAAATCCACAAAGAACTCCAGACATTCGACGCTGTCGACACTGGTCTGTTCGCCTGCACGCCAACCCTCTTCGAGGCAATTGAAAAGGTCTCTTCCGCTCACCCCGAGGGGGATTGCTCCTTGTCGGACGGGGTCAAGGCGCTTGCGGCGAACGGCAAAGCACTGGTCCACGATATCGGTGCAGGCCACTGGCAGGACGTGGATACCGAAGAGGCCAAGCGCCACGCCGAACAGCTGTTTTCCACGAAGTTGTAAAAAGACCTGCTAACGAGCGATCATTCCGGCTACCTTGGCACCGAGGGTTCGACAGGCCGCCAGGTCCTCCCGTCCGGGAACATAGGGAACGCGCAGCCCTTCCTGGGCCAGCTCCACTTTCATCTCTCCCAACAATTGATCGAGATGTTTGGTCGCTTCTCCGCTCCAACCGTATGATCCGAACGATGCGCCGACGAGGTTCTTGGGCTTGAGCCCTTTGAGATAGTTCATCACGTCGGCCACGGTGGGGTAGACCTGGTTGTTCATCGTCGGGGAACCGACGAGCAACGCCCCGGCGTCGAGCAGCTCGGTGAGCACATCACTGCGATGGGTGCCGTCCAAGGGCATCAGCTTGACCCGGGCCCCACCGTTGGTGAGCCCGTCTCCCACGGCGCGGGCCATTCGCGCGGTGCTCTGCCACATCGAATCGTAGATCACCAACGCTTTTTCAGTGGGCTCCTGTTTGGCCCACTTGGCGTAGTACTCGACGATTTGATTCACGTTCTGGCGCCAGACCGGTCCGTGGTCCGGGGCGATCATTTTGATGTCCAGATTCAACGAGGGCAGTTTGTCGAGAAACCGCAGGACAATCGGCGACAAGTGGAGCAGGATATTGGCAAAGTACTTGGCCCCCTCGTAGTAAAGCACCGAAGGGTCGATCTCGTCGGCAAACCGCTCCGACGTGGCTAGGTGCATCCCGAAGGCATCGTTGGGAAAGAGCACCCCGCCGTCCTCCAAGAACGAGAACATGCTGTCCGGCCAATGGAGCATTCGCGCTTCGACGAAGCTCAGCGCGGTATCGCCCAGGTCCACCCGGTCACCGGTCTTGACAACCTCCACCGGCTGATCCCAGTGAAAGTGCTGGGCCAACGCCTCCTTGCCCTTGCTCGAGGCGAACAACTTTTTGGGCTTGCAAGCGTGAACGAACCGGGGCAGGGCGCCGGAGTGATCCATCTCCGCGTGATTGGAAATCACGTAATCGATTTTGGTCGGATCCACGACGGAACCGATCCGCTCGATCATCTCGGTGTAGAATTGGGGTTTCACCGTATCGATGAGGGCAATTTTCTCCCCCATGATCAGGTAGGCATTGTAGGTGGACCCTCTGGAGGTCAGGTACCCGTGGAAATTGCGCAGTCCCCAATCAATCGCCCCGACCCAATAGACCCGATCGGTGATCTTGACCGCCGAAAACGCATCACTCATCAAAAGACTCCCTGCAGGTCAGGGGGGAGGATGAAGGTGCGTTTGTCCATCTCCTGATCGAGGAGGAACAAGCCCCCCTCGGTCTTGTCGACCAGTTTGAGCTTTTGCACCGCTTCATCGGCCGAAGCCTCTTCCTCGACCTGCTCGGCGATGAACCACTGCATGAAGTTGGCTGTCGCGTGATCCCGCTTTTCCAAGGCCAAATCCAATATCTGGTTGACCAAGCCGGTGACGCTGATTTCGTGCTCGAGCACCTGCTCAAAGGCGGCCAGGGGCGATTGCCACTCGGTGGGGGGCCCGTCAATGGCCGACATCAGCACCCGTCCTCCCCGATCGTTGACGTAGGAGAAGAATTTGTGCACATGGGTCATCTCCTCCAACGCCTGAACGCGCAGCCAATGGGAGAACCCTTTGAGACTTAATGATTCGAAATAAGCCGCCATTGAATAGTACAAATGCGCCGAATAAATCTCGGCGGTGATCTGCTTGTTAATGGCGTCTTGAATGTCTTTGTTCAGCATCGTCATCCCCTTTCGCACCAGAGACCAATCCCTTTAGCAACTGCTATGCCGCACCGCTCGGCGTCGAACGCGGCTGTGGAATCGGACCGACGGTTGATCGGTTTTAGTTTTCGCTGAGAATATCTTCGTCGTACTCGATTTCAAAGCGGAGTTTGTGCTTGGCCTCTTCTTGGGCCAGTCCCAGCAGGAGTTGTTTGATTTCGGCGTCGTCGGTTCGCTCGGCCAGATCGGTGTAGAGCCGAAACGCGGCTTTTTCCTGTTTCATGGCAAAGAGCAATACGGCCTGGTAGTCCGGGTTGTCCCCCAGCTCTACATCGACGGTATAGTCCGCAATCTTGAGATCGAGGACGGCGTCGTTGGCGTTGAGCAATTTCTTTCCGGCCTTGACGTTTTGCAGCTTCTTTTTGTGACCGCGCTCTTCGTTGGCGTACTCCTCGAACGCAGTTTTGGCCGACTGTGATTTGGACTTGCTCGCCAGATCGGTGTACAAATCCACGGCATTTTGCTCGTTTTGAATCGCGAAATTCAGAATCTCATCTATTTTCGTCAGGTCAGGCATTCTTCTCTCCTTTGACACACGCGTTTAGTCTATCGGCGTAAATCCATCCTTGCCCACACCGCACAAGGGGCAAACCCAATCTTCGGGAACGTCTTCCCAGGCGGTACCGGGAGCGATTCCGGATGCTTCATGTCCTTTTTCGGGATCGTAGATAAAACCGCAGGCTGTACACTCGTACTTGGTCATCCTTTTTTTCTCCTTTCAGGTTCTTGCATCTAATGATTGGCGCTGGATGTCAATCCCTTTCTAGCAAGGGCCATGCCGTCCATTCGTCGGACCGGTGCGATAGTGCATCCAGCTGTTTTTTCCATACTTCCGGGCGACGGCGCAGCCTTCCCTGGTGATCCAAGGAATGTCTCATCATCTGAGACATCCCACTGCGAGACAAGGGGGGAGACATCTCACTCAAAAACCTCGCTCAGTCCCCGCTCCACCAGTTGCCCGACCGAACGGACAACCCAATCTCCGGTACAAAAGCTGTAGAGTCGTATCGCAGCCGAATCTCCGGCCAAGGCTTGACATCGATCGCTCCACGGGCCGTCACCCAACGTCTCGAGCGCCATTGCCGCCCAGGCGCGACAGACCGGATCCGGATCATCGAGCGAACCGGTCAGGCGAGTAGCAGCTGACTCGATCAAGGAGGGTTTGCGGTCGCTCAATCGGGCCAGCGCAAAGTGGGCACCCGCTTCAAACGGCTCCTCGTCCAAGTATTGGGGCACCAGGGATCCGTAGCTCTCGATAAGCTGGGGAACCCGATAGAGGATTTCGCCAATCGTCTCCGGTGCGTGCCAGCCCAACCCCCCTGACTCGTCGTTCATCAGCCAAAACAGGCCGCGAAGAAACACTTTTATTTTCTCGGGACTCGGCTCGGCCAGCACGGCGGCACACCGCCCTGCCGCTTCGATCGCCCGCCACTGGATGAGCTCATCATCATCGTACGTTAACGAGAATACCACCCGCAAGGCGTTGCGCGTCGCCCCGGCCCAGGCCTCCAGCGCGGCAGTATCCCGCTGAACCAGTATTTCCCGCGCTCGTCTCTTGTGTCGTTGACCCATCTGACTGCCCCGTGCCCGCCGACTGTACCAGTGCGGCCCGGGTTTGTCTCAACCGATCGCCCGCGATCAACGGCTTTTCAGAATTGGTCAGTTATTTTAATCAGTTACCACTGGAACTCGCCTGGCACTCTTGTTGCTATTTGAACAAAATCATTAATTTTCCGCGCTACGACCCCGGTCTTGGAGGTGCGCAATGAAAAAAACAATCAGGATACTGACCCCGATAATCGTTCTGGCGGTCGGCGCAGTGGCAGCTGTCGGGCTGTTCAAGTCGAAATCCCGCCCCACACAGGAGTCCCCGGCAGCGAATCCGCCGAGGGTGCTGGTCGTTGAACCGAATGCCCAGGCCGAGGCGGTTGACGTCGAGGCGATGGGGGAGGTGATCCCCGCCCGTTTGGTCGAGCTCTTTCCCGAGGTGAGCGGCCGGGTTCGCTGGGTCAGCCCCCGGTTGGCCTTGGGGGGCCACGTGCGCAAAGGGGAGCTGCTCGTCCGCATCGATCCCGCGGACTATCTCCTGGCCGTGGATCGGGCCGAAGCGGCGGTGGTGCTGGCAGAGCGGGATCTGGCCTTGGAACGGGGCCGGGGCCGGGCCGCTCTCGAGGAGTGGCGTCTGGCCAGTGTTCGAGGGGCCACAGATGACGGGCGCCAACTCGCCCAGCGGCAACCCCAGTTGCGCGGAGCCGAGGCCAACCTGAAATCGGCGAAGAGTGCCCTCCGGCAGGCCCGGCTTCAACTGAAGCGCACCCGTCTGCGCAGCCCGTTCGAGGCCTATGTGCGATCCGAAGCGGTCGAAACGGGCATGCAGGTCTCGCCCCAGAGTCGGCTGGCCACCCTCGTCGGCAGCGAGGTGGTCTGGATCCAAGCGGCGGTGCCGGTGGAACAGCTGCAGTGGATCGACATACCGGGGATCAACGCCCAAACCGGTTCCACCGCCGAGATAACCCCCTCCGCCGGCGTCGACACCGCGATGAAACGAGCTGGACGAGTGGTTCGCGTGGTTCGCGAGCTCGATCCCAAGGGACGGATGGCCCAGCTGATCATCGCGGTCGACCATCCGTTCACCACCACCGAAGAGGATGAGCTGCCCCTGTTCGTCGGAGACTTCGTTCGGATCGCGGTTTCCGGTCGCCCTGCGCCGGATTTGCTCGCCGTGCCCAACGAGGCACTTCGGCAGGGCAATCGGGTGTGGATCGTGGCACAGGACTGCACCCTCAGCTCCACCGAAGTGCAAGTGGTTCGACGCCAAGCGCGACAGGTGTTGGTGCGCGCCGTCGGTCTCTCCTCTGCGAATCGGGTGGTGGTCAGTCCGCTGATCGATCCGGTCAACGGATTGGCCGTTCAAGTGCTGCACGAGGGCAAGCCGGATGGGGATCACCCCTTGTGTGATGCGAAATCGACCCTCGCCGATCTGGGGTCTGCCGCAGGTGACGCATGAGTGCGCCGCTCAAAGGCCCGATCGCCTGGATGGCCAAGAACCGGGTGGCCGCCAATTTGTTGATGCTCACGATCATTGTCGGCGGATTGGTCCTGGGCACGCGGGCCAAACAGGAGATTTTTCCCGAGTTCGAGGTGGGGATCGTCACGATCAGCGTGGCCTACCCCGGCGCCAGCCCCAAGGAGGTCGAGCAGGGTATTGTGTTGGCCATCGAAGAGGCGGCCCGCGGCATCGATGGGGTGAAGCGGGTGTTGAGCCTCTCCGCCGAGAACCGCGCCAGTGTGCGCGCCGAGTTGATGGACAACGCCGATGCAAATCGGGTGCATGCGGATATCAAGAACGCCATCGATCGCATCAACTCCTTTCCCCGGGACGCCGAACCACCGGTGGTGAGCCTGCTGACCAACCAGACCGGGGTCATCTCGTTGGTGATCTACGGTGAGGCGGGTCTGAAGACCTTGCGCAGGGTCGCCGATCAAGCGAGAGCGGCGCTCCTCCAACGGCCCGAGATCACCTCTGTCGAGATTTCCGGCGCGCCCCCACCGGAGATCGCCATCGAGGTGCCCTCCGCGGCCCTGCGCCGCTACGGTTTGACCTTGGACGACATTGCCCGCAGCGTGGGATCGGCGGCACGGGAGATCCCCGCCGGGAACATTCACTCACCCGGTGGTCAGGTGCTGGTCCGGCTAAGCGAGCGCCGCGATCTGGGCGAGGAGTTCGAGGAGATTCCGGTGATCGCGAATGCGGCGGGAACATTTGTACGGGTCGGGGAGCTGGCGACCGTGCGGGACGACTTTGCCGAGACCGACGAAGCGGCCTATTTCAACGGTCAACCGGCGGTGCGGCTCGATGTCTATCGAACCGGCGAGCAGACCCCGATCGAAGTGGCCGGCGCGGTCAAGGCCTACGCCGAGGCGTCAGCGGACAGCTTGCCCCCGGGGGTCGCAGTGGCCAGTTGGCAGGATCGTTCGGTGATTCTCAAGGAGCGCATCGATCTCCTGTTGCGCAACGCCTTTTTGGGCCTCGCTCTGGTGTTGTTGATTCTGGGATTTTTTCTCGAGCTGCGCCTCGCCTTCTGGGTCACCCTGGGCATTCCGATTTCCTTTACCGGCGGTCTGTTGCTGATGCCCGCCGCAGATGTCAGTCTCAACATGATCTCGTTGTTCGCGTTCATTGTCACCCTGGGCATCGTGGTCGATGACGCGATCATTGTCGGAGAAAACATTTTCGCACAACGGCGACAGGGCAAGTCCGGGGTTCGCGCGGCAGTGGACGGGGTACGGCAAGTGGGCGGTCCGGTCGTCTTCGCCGTTCTGACCTCAATCGCTGCGTTCAGTCCGATGATGTTCGTTCCCGGCGTCTCGGGCAAACTGTTCAAGGTCATCCCCTCGGTGGTGATCGCCGTACTGGTGGTCTCGCTGGTCGAGGCGCTGTTCATCCTGCCCGCTCACTTGGCCCATCAGGGCCGGCCGGCCGGGGGTCGCCTCGCCGCATTCATCAAACGGCGACGGGACCAGATCGACCGGGCGTTTGTTTGGTGGACCGACAAAACCTACAAACCCGCTGTGGGTGCTGCCGTGCGACGGCGTTACCTCACCCTGGCCGCAGGAGTGGCGGTGTTGATGGTCAGCGTCGGGTTGGTCGGCGGCGGCTTTGTTTCGTTTTCGTTCATGCCGAAAATCGAGTCCGATCTGGTCACGGCGAGTGCTGCGCTGCCCGTGGGCTCGGCTGCCGATCAGACCGCGGAAGTTCAGGCTCGTCTGGTGAGCTCGGCCCAGCAGGTGTTGCGGGAGCTCGACGCCGAAGAGAAAACCCTCGGGATTTACAGTCAGGTGGGCAAGCCGGTGCAACGGGGAGGTCCCGGCGGCGCGGCGCTCACCTCGGGCGGAGGGCATCTCGCGGACGTTCAGATATCGCTCGTCACATCGGAGAAGCGGAATTTCACCGCTGCGGAGCTGGCCC
>JANQET010000314.1 GCA_028278265.1 Myxococcota bacterium | reverse complement strand
ACGGATGTATATACACGGCTGCATTATCGGTGAGAGAACAGGCGTGCTCATGGGCTTCCTGCCAGGTTTCCCCGCGCACCATGACCCGTGCCTCTGCCTGCCGGATCACCTCGATCACATGCGCCGAGGAGGATCGGGGCACGACCACGGTGACCGGAATGCCCAACGCCTTTCCCGCATGGGCAATCGCCACACCGGCATTCCCTCCGGAAGAGCTGATGAAGTGGCGCGCCCCCCGATCCCGTTGCACACTACAGGCGCGGCCTATTCCACGCAATTTGAACGATCCCGAGGGTTGCAGTGATTCGAGCTTCAGCCACACTGCCCCCCCGAGCGCGCGGCTCAGGGGACCGGATCTCAACAGCGGGGTCTGGATGTGCAGCGGCGTGTCGGTCATCGGATCCGTTTCGTCGTGCCTTACGAGCCGATCGGCCTGGGGCTGATGTAGATATCATCGCCCTCTACGACGACCTTGTAGGGGCGCAGCGGCGGGGAGTCCTTGTTGACACACTGTCCGGTGGTCAGGTCGTACTGCCACCCATGGCGAGGGCAGGTCACCAGCTGACCCTTGATTTTACCCACCGTCAGGTCGGCTCCCTGGTGCTTGCAGGTCATCTCCAGGGCGGTGAACTGCCCCTGCGAATCCTTGAAAATGCCGACCTTCTTGCCCAACAGGGTAACCCGTTTGAACCGTTGGTTATCGAACTCCGCTCGCTTGGCTATTTTGAGCAGACGCTCTTGGGGCTGGGACTCTTCTTCATTCATGGACCAAGGGGGTAGTGATGACATGCAGCGCTTTTATCGCGAACTGCCTTTTTGGGCAATGCCGTGAGAAAATCGAGCGGCATCGAGAGGTGCGACAGACTGAGGCGAGCCCGACGCGCCCCCCGATGCCGGCTCTCCCGGGAGGGGGAGAGAAGGAAAAAACCAAAGATTCCTTGGCATACCATACAAATGTATGTTATGCAAGAAATTAATCGTCCCAACACCGAGGAGCAGCCATGTCACCCAAAACGCCTCCAGGACAAACCCGAAACCAGATCTTTCACTACGTACGCAAGCGTTTGCTCAACGGGATGCCCCCGACGGTACGCGATGTGCAACGGGCCTTCGGCTTCCGCTCAGTGCAAACCGCCCGGGAGCATCTCGAGGGGTTGGTCAGTCAGGGAAAGCTCCAAAAAGAGCCTGGCGTCGCCCGGGGATATCGGCTGGCCCAGGCCGATCTGGAGCAACCCCGACTGATCCCACTCCTCGGAAGGGTGCAAGCGGGTCAATTGACCACGGCCATCGAGGATCCGGACGGGTATCTCGCGGTGCAGTCCCGCGACGAGGCCGATGAGCTGTTCGGTCTGACCGTCCGGGGACAGAGCATGTCCGAAGCGGGAATTCTTCCGGGAGACACGGTCATCGTCCGGCGGCAACCCGACGCCGAATCAGGCGATATCGTCGTCGCATTGGTCGAGGATGAGGCCACGGTCAAACGGCTGCGCAAGCATCAGGGGCGGATTGAGCTCCATCCGGAGAACCCAAGTTTCGAACCGATTGTCCCCAATCCCGATGAACTGACGTTGCTGGGCAAGGTCATCGAGGTACGCCGTTATTTAGAGTCGCGATCCAAATGATTTCCAGGAACAGCCGCATCGTTTAATTCAAGATTTCCGAACAATTCCATAAAAAACACAGATAATGTAAAATTACAGTTTTATTTTATGCAGAACTGGTTTACAATATACCAATTGGTCGATTTAACTGACGGGTTAATCGTCCACCGCTCTTTCTAAAGACAGGTAAACAGGCCAAACGGTCTAGTACCTCGGCACAAAGGTTTTGATGGGTTGACATGAGAATCAAGGGATGAGGTCAAGAAACAACGACAACGGGCTAGCAGCGCTAGCTCGAGGAGGCGTGACGCGGAGATCATCCATTGTGGCCATGTTCAACCCTTCAAGTTCTGTGCGCCGAGGTACCAGGGCATTTGGGTCAAGAGGACTTGGTGAGGCGGCGCTCAGGTGACGGCTCTCACCGCAACGAATCAGGAGGAGATGTCATGTCTGCAACAATGAAATCGGTCTGTGTGGCACTTATCACGTCTGTCGTTTTGCTGATGCCAGCAATGACGCGCGCCGCAGACGAAGGATACTTGACCCCCTTGGCACCATGGCACGTGGTGGTGGATGACGATATTGTGGGATCCCCCCTCGAGGCGATCAGTTACGAGTGGGAGTACTACATGATTCACGACCGACAAGGGCGCTTCAACGGTATTGTGGGATACTTGATCGCCAATCCCCGGCAGCTGTTCACCGATATTTTCCAGCTGGTACCCAATGGGGGCAATATGGCCATTGTGGGGGAGTTGCGGGGCGCCGAACCCACCGCCGAGTTCATCACCTTCGGACCGGACAACACCACGTGGAATGAAGAAGACATCACCTGGGATGCCTTTGATCCGGTGACCGGATACTTCGGCACCCTCACCCCGATCGAGGAGTACGGGGACGACGCCGTCCCGGCCCTGCGCTTGGAGGGTTCATCTGCGGTGTACGAATGGGATCTGATCGTCACCCAGGGCTGGCCCCACATGAACCCGATGCGTCTGGGGGATGATGGGTTCACGGTCGTGCCCGGAACAGATGTGGGCATCCTGCACAACGAGATCTGGACCCTGGACGCGGTCTGGCCGGCCACTCGGGTGGAAGGAACGGTCACGGTTCGCGAAACAGGAGAGGTACTCGAGATCATCGGCGGAAAAGGGTATCGCGAAAATTCTTACGGGATGTACCTGCTGTCCATTGACGGCTGGGATTTCATGGTCTTCAACGATCACGACGAGACCATTCTCGGCGTCTGGCAGACCTATCACAAATCAGATGATCTGGACTATCTCGACTTGGGCTTCTATGACAACGGAGAGTTGATCACCGAGCGTTTCCGCAAGACCCGCGGGGAGCTCGGCTGGCGCCACGACTACTGGAAATGGGATAGAGAAGCCCGACAATGCGTGCCCACGGTCACCCGGGTTCAAGTGGAGAACGACCGCTACAGCGGTGAATTCTTCGTCGAGATCGGCGATCGTCAAGAGCCGTTGCTCTCCAGCGCCACCCTTGGTACAGAGATTTTCTTCATCCAGGAGCAGTTTCCCACGGTCAGCGGCACGATTTGGAATGCCGACGGCGATGTGATCAAGGAGTTCGAGGTCCAGGCGGGCGGTGAGTTCGCCTTCCACAAAAATCCGGCGTGGTGGCACTCCAACTGGTACTGCACCCTGCGCAACAAATATCGCTTCTGGCATCCATTCCCCTAGGCCTAGGGACTCGCGCAAGAATAAATGCCGCGCCCTATTTTCCCGATTCTCCTCCCTTCGAACCTGCCGCCTGGTGGGGTCCCCATCCTGCGACATATTCTTAACTTTCAGCAATCGTTTATGATAAACATTGGGGGTTGATGAAGGAGATATGTACGGTGGTGGACAACGGCTTTCCAAAAAACAAAGGGCCCAACATCTATATCCCAAACCTGCCCAGCGTTATCGCCAGTCCCTACGAACGATGGATAAAGCACAACGGGAGACGCATACTCGTCAATCAATACACCGGGTTGAATATCAAGGACATCCCCACCGCAGTGGAAGCCAACAAAGAAGCGATCATCAAGCGAAATCGCAAAAAGCTGCTCGTACTGGTGGATATCACCGACGCCTACGCCAATAAAGAGATTCTCGAACTATTCAAGCGGACCGGGGCGGAATTGAATCCCTACATCCACAAATCGGCCATCATCGGCGCGGTAGGGGTGCAAAAATTTTTCTTGCGGCTCGTCAACACCTTTTCGGGAATGAACACCAAGGCGTTCGACGAGGAGCGTGCGGCCCTGGACTGGTTGACCGAATAGCGCCCAACCCATCGCCTATTGGCAGACCCCTCCGCGCCGACCGATGTAGTGGCACCTGGACTCCAGTTGGTCATAACTCCAGACTATCGATTCTTCCCAGGTGATAGGACAATCTTCAGGGGACAGACAACGCTGGCCATCTCGCTCGCACAGTGACAACATATAGTTTGAATCGCAGACGCTGCTCCGGCAATCGCTGTCCCGCAGACACGGCTCTCCGGTCACACCCGCCTGATCTCCGGGGGAGCATTGAAACGGCAGAAATTCATCCTGCGCGTCAAACGAAATGCAGTGGCTCCCCGACGCGCAATCGCCGTCCTCTCGACAGCCCGAGCATTGGCCGCGATAACAAACGCCCTGTTGACACTCCCGATCATCGGCACACCGCTCACCGAGCACTTTGGCCGCCGGGTCGACACAGCTTCGGTGGGGTTGGGCAAAGGCACCCACGTAGTCGATCCCGCAAATCTGATCGGCCGCGCATTGGTCGTCCGCGGTACATTCGACACAACGGGAATCAAACCAAAACACGTCCCCCTCCACGCCGGTCGGTGCACAAATTTCGGAGTGACAATTGGCCTCGGTCACGCAGCGAATGCCCAAGGGCAAATCAGTAAGCAGGGAGTAATTCGGCGTGCACTTGCCGTCGTCCCACCAATCGACCCGGGCCAGGACACATCGCCCCGGCCCGGTCTTCTCGATGGTAAATCGCACATCCTCGACAAACGGGGGTAGATTGATCACGAACGTCTCCACCGACCAACCGTTGGAGCGAATTGGGCGAGATAAGTTGGGCCTTTCGCCGCTGTTGACGTCGACATTGAAGTTGAGCTGGCATTGGCCGTCCTGATCGGCCATCAACATCACGGTGAAGCAGTGTTGCTCCGAACCGACGATCTGTGAAATCGCCGAATGATCTCCCAAAAAGGAGACGCCCAAATCTTTCTTGTGCCAGGTGGCCACCCGCTCGACCTGTCCCGCACTGACCGTCCAGTCACAGAGCCGTTCACCACACCACAGGGGTTCGGTGAGCTGGCGTTCCTCTTCACAGATCCCGGCGGTGAGCATGATCGCCGTCATCATGAAAAGGTACACGGCTATGCTCGATTTACTCATCGTCCCCCTACCCGGCAAAACAGATTCCGCTGGAAATCCAAAAACCGCCGGAGTTGTGCGATTCCTGAAGCTCGTTTTCGATGATCCGAGCCCAGGTGTACCCGGCTTGCAGCATGCCCCCGATGCCGTAGCGGGACATGAAGCGCACCCCAATCGATCCGCCGAGTTGGGGGCCAAAATGGTACTCCTTGTAATGGTTTTCTCCGGTGGCGTTGTAAATGGTAATGCCCAACCCGGGACCGGCCCCCACTTGGACGTGGGCGATTAGCCAATGGTGAATCGGCAGTTGCAATCTCCCAAAGACCCCCAGAGTGTAGGCGCTCCAATCGAACTCTTGCTCGGTGCTTTGGTAGTGCCGGGCCTCGAGGCTCGAGAGGCTGAGCAGCACGCCGAAGTTCTCGGTGATCAACCAGGAGGCGCTCAGCGACAAGAGCAGATCGCTGTCGTCGAACAAAACCGGATCCATGCCGAAGGCCTCGAGGGTTTGGTTGTAGCTGTCGTCCACACTCATTTTGAATCCGATGGTCGGTTCAATGGTGAATCTCTCGTCATATGAAGGTGGGGAGCTCGACTGGATGGTTCGAGCGCTATCAGGGGATTGAGCCGACCGGTTGGCAGGGCCTTGGGCAGGCTCTCCCCGGCCAACAAACGGCACCAGGGTGATCAACACAATCCCGGCAAGCAGTGGGGGAATTTCTCGGTGTATCGTCATCTCGCTCGTCTCCAACGGGGCAACAGCCCGGTCACGGTAGACGCCCTGATCGCAGTACTTGCACCATTAGTGCCAAAACGGCAGGCAATGCGCTACAACAAATATAAGTTGCCAAAAACAAACGATAAAACAGGACTACAAGCGACCATTGAACCCCGCCCCGTCGACCAAACGGGCAGCCGAACTAGGACGACAATGTCCGAGATTCTGGGAGTGTGGCAATTTTACAACATCTCCCGCCGCGGTCCGATCTCGCCCGGGTGGCCAACAGCCCCGCTGCAATGAACAGGGTGGTCAACCCAATCCAAGCGATCAGTCCCAGGGCCAACGGCGACCAGGGACTGGACCGGCACGACTCGGGGAAAACGACCTCGACCGCCGGCCCTTCTCCGGCAAAGCGAACGCTGAGCCGATGGCACGAATCGTTTGGTACGAATGCCCGCCCCGAATAGATCGATTTGATCGATGTGGAGCGGGGGGCATTGGGCCGGGCCAGTCGCAGGGCAGTACAGTCGCCGTCCGAACACAGGCCGAATGTCGCGGGCGGGTACCCTCCCGGATCAGCGGCATCCCGAGCGGCGAAAAAGATGTACAAATCCCCTCGAGTGGTGTGTTCGACAAATGATACCGCCAGTCCGATACCGGGATGTCCCTCGTCGCGCACCCACTGTTCGATGTCCAGTTGGTTGATCTCTGTGGACCAAGGGGGATTGGCATCCAGCAGGGGGGCAGGCTGATCCGCAGCCGCATCGGCCGGCGATAGGCCGGAGAGGAGCACCACACACAGGGCAACCGACGAGCGCCCGATGGCGCTGTTCTTGCGCCGCACCGGTCTAACCGATCCCAGCCGCAGTTTTTGCTCGGGACAGGCGCGCGCGCAGGCCGCGCAGGCATCGCAGGCCGGTCCGGGGACACCGCTCTTGGGGACAAGCTCCAGCCAGCAGTTGTCATTGCATTCGCTACAGCCTTTGGGGCAAGGGGAGTCGTCCCGTTTGCAAATACCCCACCGTCGCCACCGGGCCAAGTTCCGATACGCGATTCCCGACGGACAGAGCACCTGACACCACACCCCGGGTGCGATCGCGAAATCGAAGATGACATAGGCCAGCAGCACGCCCACCGCGGTCCACACCGCTATCGGATCGACGAAATGGGTCGCCAATCGCTGCAGCTGCAAGTGGACCAAAACGAGAGAGGCGGTGCTGGACTGGCCGGCAATGGCCACGATCAACAACAGGCCCATTACAACGAGCGCGAATTTGGTCCGCGCCGATCGATCAAAGTGCGGCGGTCGTCTCCTGGTGAATCGACGCAGGCGAAACGAAGCCACTGCCAACCACCCCACCGGACAGAGATACCCGCAAAACACCCGCCCCAAAACAACCGCCAGCAACACGGGCAGCGAAATGGCGACCAACACCGTCGACACGGTATGGGGCACCGCGACCAGGCTCAGCAGGCCCAGCACCGGGTCGAGGAGCTCCACCGAGCCGACCGTCACCGAGACTGGACCTCCCGCTATGAGCTGATTAATCGCCAAGACCCAGCCATCAAACCGGCTCAACAAGCCCTCGGCTCGATTGGCCGCGATCAGCTGCTCGTCGGTCAACCAAACGGCCCAACCGGTAAGCGCGAGAATCGCCACCATGAGCAATCGGGTGCTCCAGCGAATACCGGCCCACAATCTCAGCACCTAGACCACCCGTCTCTCGGTTGTATCGATGCGAATCGCCGTCGGTTGTTGGGGGCAGATCTCGACGCACAGCCCACACCCCACACAGCGCTGCTCCACAATGATCGGACGGGCCCACGAGGTCAGCTTGATCGCGTCCCCCGGATAGGGGCAGGCGTCGCGACACAGCCCGCACATCCGACCTAAAAACGAGATGCACAGCGCCTCATCGACCACGGCCAGCCCCATCGAAACGAAGCGCATGATCGCCGACTTCTCTTTGGGGATCGATCGCAGGGCGCCGGTGGGACAGACCTCAGTGCACCGCATGCACAAATTGCAGGCGCGAACACGAGGATCGATATACGGTGCACCGGCTAGGGTAGCTCCTACGGATAGCGGATGGGTCACCACGCATCCCCGCTCACAGACCGCTGCACAATTCCCGCAGCGAATGCAGGCCGCAAGGAATTGATCGTTGCGCAACGCCCCTGGTGGTCGAACAAAAGTGCCGTGGGTTGGGGGAGGGAAGAAAAAACGGCCGGTCAGCGCCCCAGCCCCAGCGACGAGCAGGCCGCCGGCGGTACGGAGAAACCGCCGTCGCTTCACGGCGACTCCCTGCGGGGCACCACGCGAATCGCGGGTTCTCCCGGGGCCGGACAGATCGCCTCGCAGCGACCACAGCCGTCGCAACGCTCAGGATCGACAACAGGGGCCGATCCCGGCTCGACCGTCAGGGCTTGCACGTGTCGCCGGCAGTCCTGAAAACAGTACTCACAGACCTGGCCCAAAGCCGACCAGCACCGGCTGGCATCTACCCGCGCTTTCCCCGGGCAATCAGTTGTAGTCGCCACCAACTCCGACACCAGATCGGCGGTTCGCCGAGCGCTGGCGCCGAATCCGCGCGTGAAGAATTGCCGTCGGGAGAATGAATCGACCTTTTCCATTACAACCCGGTCCTCATTTCCATCGGTTGATGGATCAGCCACAAGCTGTACATGCTGAAGGCGATCATCACCGCGAACATCGGCAGCTGAACCAGCCAGACGTCGCGCTTGTTGTCATACAGCTTTCGCGCGATGCGCTCTGAGACAAAGATGCCGTACAGGTGACCGATCAACACCAGGGCGAGCTGCAGGTACCAGATCGTACTGAGCGAGAGCAGCGGATCGTAAGTCTGACGGGCCGTACCGAACAAGTTCCAGCCCCAGCCAAAGGGATCGGACAGCCGCGGCACCAGGTACTGAGCCTCGCGAAAGAAGTGCATGACGTTGTGGGCCACGTGGTAGAAAAGCGCGATGGGAATCAACGGAAAAGCAAAGGCGCGAAAAACTTTCCCCGTGCCTTGCTCGATGCGGGTCAACCGATTGGCCACCTCGGCGATCCCCCAAAAGGCGGCAATCGGCACGGCGATGCACAGCGCCATCAACAGGGTAAACGCCCCGCGATAGCCGATGCCCAACGCCCCTTGAACCCAGTCGGTGTAAGTGTACCAGGTAGGGGTCATCGTCAGCCCGTGAAACGAGGTCAGCGCCAAGAGGATGATCGCCAAGTGGGATTCGTCGGCGCGAAACGCCGATTCGTTGTTCAGATCCTCGCCAAACGGCCTGACGCGCAATGCGATATTGTGATGGGGACAAGCGCGCACGCATTCGGTGCACAAGGTGCAGTAGGTGCTGCGGGTCATCTCGGCGGGCATCTCAAAGGTGGGGCAGGCCATGGCCAATTGATTTCCCGCGGAGCAGTCCTTGCCGGCGCACGATTGACAGACCCGTGATTTCTTGGCGCGCAGCTCGACCGGGGCGAACATGGCATACAACCCGCTGATCCGCCCGATGAGACAGCCGTAACGACAAAACGCCCGGCGCTCGAACACCACGGCCGAGCCCACCACCAGGGCGAGCATCAACAGGCCGAGCACTGCGGTGGCTTGTGCGTGTCGGGTGACGCCGAAGCCCAGCTCGAGCCAGGTCAAACCGATGAACAGGGCTGTGGCGGGATAGATATTGGCCGCCCAACCCGGCCATTTTTTGTTGAGTGTTCGAACGGGCTGGCGGTTGCGAAACAGGGACCCCCGCTGCACCACCCCGGCGATGGCGTCCCAAGGGCAGACCATGCAAAATCCCTTGCCGAACAGCAGGACAACGAAAACCAGCAAGCCCCACCAGATGGTCCAGGTGAACACCGGGGCAAAGTTGGTGTAGGTCGACCCGAACATCCCGCTGACGATGACCAAGCCGAACAACAGCACAAACGGCATTTGGATGAGCAGGGGAAACCACGGTCGGGCAACGAGACGGCGCACCCATTTTGCTCGCAATAAATCCAGGGAAATCCGTTGCTCATGCTTGGGCAACCAAAACCCGGTCCGTCGCACCCCGGTGACGCCAAAGGTGCCCAGCAACAAGAACGCCCCGCCGAAGAGAAACATCCAGTGGGGAATTCCCGGCATGTTTTGGCAACACTGCGGTGGTGCATCGGCCACCGGTTCCAGCTCGACGATGGACCCGGCAAACACATCGGTCGTCAGCGCTGTCATTCCGAGGGTCAGGATCGCGGCAAAGATCAGTACTCCCCCAACAGGTCGGCTGTTTCGCCCCAGGTGATTCATTATTGTTTTCCCTTTGCACCCTTGGCCGCGGGGCGCTTTTGTTTACCGGCGAGGACCATCGCGACGATCAGCACCACCAACCCGCCGGCAAACCAGGTTAACGGACTGCGTCCCCCTTCACCGGGAAGTCGGAACTCGGAACTGAGCTTGACCGGTTGCTCCAGTCCCGCATCAAATGTCACCGTCAGCCTCAGCTCATCCGAGGGGGGCAACTGGGTGTGTACGAGATAAATCGACTCTTGTTCCGCCTGCTGATCCCACAAAGCGAGTCGCTGTGTACCGTCATGAATCTCGATCTGTGCCCGCCCGCCGACCACCCTCTTGTTCTTCAAATCGAACACAACCAAAAAGAGTTGCACATCGTCGGGCTGATTGACGTCGGCCCGCTGCATGCCTTGAAAGTTGTAGAGAGTGAAATTCATCTCAAAGCGCCCGTTGCCGGCGATGTACTCTTCGGTGGGGGCTTGGGGATAGTTGTCGAAATAGCCGTAGTGGGGCAGCCCGTGATAGTGGTGTGCGGCTAGATCCGCTGGCACCGACAACACCACCGCCAATGCAGCACCCCCCAGACCGGCAGCAGTTCGCTTGGTGATCAGCGGCCAGTGGGGGCGTATGGCGAGCTTTTTAACCGGACAAACCGTGACACAGCGACCGCACAGACTGCAGTCGGAGACCGCGCCGTGCCGGGGGTCCAGGTGAAGGTCGCAACCATTGGCGCAGCGGTCACAGTTTTCTGCGCAGTCCCGCTGGGCAGCGCGAACGCGAACCACGGCAGAGCGACTCGTCCGACCGAGCAGCAATCCCAGGGGACACAGGGCGCGGCAGAACTCCCCGGGAAAGACCAAGAAGTCCGCCAGTACGATGAACACGAAGAGATAATAGGTGATCCCCAGCGGCACGCCGATGATCCCGTTGACGATTTCGGTCGAAATCATCCAGTAGGGCAGGATCAACTGCCAGACCCAGCTCCCGGCGATCACCGCCGCGACCAGCCCGCCCACCAGCAGGCCGAGGCGCATTCCCAGGGGAACCGCGCGCCGCATTGACACAAGCGCGGGAAACCGATCTTCGGTCTTTTCCCGAATGCGCAGCGCGGACGAAAAGAAGAGCGATGCCGGACAGGCGAATGAGCAAAACGCCCGGCCGAAGAGCACCACCACCGCGAGCACGGCGAGCACGCTGGCCACCATCGCCCCGAGGGCAAACGGGTTGGCGGCGATCAGCGACAGGGCGGCCAGGGGATCGATGAATGAAATACCGCCGATGGTGAACGAGGCCGGCGTGCCGACAAACAGCCCGGACAGGGCGGCCTCGCGACCCAAGAAGTCATCGGCGTGGTGCACCGCGCGGTAAAACCCCTGCCACAGCTCCCCGTGGGAGAGTCCGACGATTCGCTCGTTGTTGTAGGCGTGCAACAAATTGAGATAGGTCGGCCAGAGACCGCCCACCGCGATGAGGACCAGCACGGCGCCGCGGCTGAAGATCGATCCTACTACCCATCGGCGTCCGTGACCACTCATGCGAACCGCTCCCGATCCCGCACTCGCACCGCTTGGGGGAGGTGCACACAGGCCTGCTCACACAGGCCGCACCCCACACATTGATGGGGGTCGACCTTCGGCTGCTCGAACAGGCCGATGCGCATCGCCTTGCCGGGCAGGGGACAGGCTTGATAGCAGACCCCGCAGGTACGGCCGTTGTACGAAAAACAGAGGGATTGATTGAGCTCGGCGGTACCCATCCGCACCTGTGCTCGTGTGGGCACACCAGCTGCGCAATCGACGCGTTGGAGCGCTCCGGTAGGACAGATCGCCGTGCAGGACAAACAAAGGGTGCAGCCCTTCTGCCGGGGCACCACGATCGGGGTGTGCAATCGGGACAACCCCAACTCAGCACCCAGCAAACGAATACAGTCGTTGGTGCAGGCCTCGAGGCATTTGGCGCAGCCGATACAGCGTTTGACAAATTGGTCTTCGGCGAGCGCGCCAGGGGGGCGCACAAAGGTGGTGTGCTGGCCGAACCGCTCGTCCTTAAGGAACCGAGCGCCGAGCACCAGAGTTCCCGCGGTGGTCAGCGCCCCGGCGAGAAACTTGCGGCGATCCATTTATCCTCACCCGATCTTCTCGATGCGGGCGGCGAGCTTCTTGAAGTCCACCTGGCCCGAAACCGGATCAAATGCCCGATGACTCACCGCGTTGACCAACCAGCGGTTGTCCTTGGGATCAGCCGAATCGGCCACCGAGAGGTTCCACGGGGAGAAGACGTACCCCTTGGGCACCGTGTTGCGCGCCGGTCGGACCACCGAGTCCAAGCCGATTGACACTCGTGCCTCGTAGGAGCCGCGGCGGGTCACCACCCGCACCCATTGGCCGTCGTGAAAGCCCAGCTCTTTGGCATCGTCCGGGTGCATCTCCACATACTGTTCGGGCACCAGCTTGCGGGTCGTACCCGAGCGGATCGTCTTGGCCGTGTGAAAGTGCTCGTAGACCACCCCCAACCCCAGCCAAAATGGAAACTTGTTTCGGGGCACCTCTTTCCACGGTTTGCCCAAAAACTCGTCATCGGGAATCTCCGGCGTCAATGCCATGTCCCGGGCCTTTTTGAGCAGATCGATATTGGACGAGGCGTAAAAATCCTTGTCGACCCCAAAGCGCATCATCTGCTCGGTGATCTCCTTGCGTTGTGAATAATCCTGCTCGCAAAGGGTCATCTCCAGCTTGCCGCTCTTGGTGCGAAACATGCCGTAGGGTTTGTCCGCCCAATCTTTCTCTTGACCCAAGTACCGCCGCGGTGTGCCGCCCCGAGCAGCGATTTCTGCGGTGGGGGCGGGCCATTGAATTCCGCGCAGCTCGCGCATCTGCTGGTACGGAGATTTGCCGGTCTGCTCTTCGACAGCCAGGATACCGGTCATGTCCGCGTCGCTGCCCTTGGAGGCCCTGATAATATCCCGCAGCACCTCCTCGGGATCGTAAAACCCATTGGCCTTGCGCTCGTACGGTACCGCCTTGGTCACGTCCAGGCCCAACCGTTCGCCGATCAGCTTACATTTGTCGATCACCATGTCCATGTCGGGCCGGGTGCCCTTGACCGGATTGGCCGTGCCGTCGCAGACGTACATCCGGCGCTCGGACTGGATGTAGGTGCCGCCGACCCATTCCCCCCAAGTCGCGGCGGGTAGAATGACATCTGAGTAGAGATTGTTCGGCGCGTTCTTGTAGATCTCCTGGGAGACCGTAAAACACTTGGTCAGCGCGGGCCGAATCAGGGTGTTGGTCTCCGGCAGATCGATGTGGGTGGCATAGACCAGGAACATCGCCTTGACGTCCCCTTTGACCGCCCGCTCCATCATCCCGATCCCGGTGCCCGGATTGGCTTTGAGGGAGGTCGCTTCCAACCGTTCGGCGGGGATGCCCCAGGCTTGAGCGATGCGATCCCGATGGGCCTTGTTCTTGATACCCACGTTGAACGGCAGGCGTCCGGTGAGGCCGCCGGTCAGCCGTTCGCCCATCGCATTGGGCTGTCCGGTTTGGGAGTGGGGTCCGCAGCCCACGCGTCCGATGTTGCCCGTCAACGCCATCAGGTTGACCAGCCCCACCGTGTTGTTCTGCCCGTGAATGTGTTGGTTGTACCCGATGCCCCAAATGCTGAGCACGCCGCCCTGACCCCGGCGCCGTCCCTTGATCGATGCCTCGGCCCACAGCGCGGCGATCTCCTTTATCTGCGCCGGCTCAATCATCGTGCGGTCAAAGCACTGTTCCGGACCGTAGCGGGCCTTGACTCCCTCGACGTATTTCTCCCAGCCGTTGACGTGATTCTTGAGAAAGTCCCAGGCCACCGCGTCGGGATACTCCTTGAGAATCACGTGGGCGATGGCGTTGTGTATCGCAATGTCCCCGTTGATCGTTGCAAAGTGAAAGCTGTTGTTGGGATCAATATCTTCGAGCGCCTGAACACTTCCGGTGCGCCGGGGATCGACGACAAGGGTGGGAATTCCCTTTTTCTTTTTGTGGTCGGCCACCCGCCAAAACAAAATAGGATGAGCGCCGCGGGGATTGTGTCCCCAAAAGGTGATCATGTCGGCGAGCTCGATATCCTCGTAGCAAGTCGGCGGGGTATCGGAGCCCAGGGTTTTGAAGTACCCGGTCACCGCCGAGGTCATGCACATCCGGGCGTTGGCCTCGATGGTGTTCGAGCCGATCACCCCCTTCATCAGCAGGTTCTCCAGCCACTGGCCTTCGAGGGTCAGTTGCCCGGAGCCATACAAGCCGATCGCATTGCCATCTTTTTTGGCAATCTCCGCGATCCGATCGGCGACCAGCTCCTCGGCCCGCTCCCAGCTCACCTCTTCGAACAGCTCCGGGTCGAACGATCCCTTGGTCGAAGAGACTTTGTTGCGCAGGGGATCGCTCATCTCCTTGCGCACCAACGGCTTGGTCAGCCGGTCGACGTAGATCGCCTCGGCCGAGGACAAGCCCTTGATGCACTGCAGCCCCTTGTTGGTCGGGTGCTCCTTGTCCGGGACCATGCCGATGATGCGGCCGTTCTCCACCTGAATCAGCGTGCCGCAACCCACCCCGCAATAGGGACAAGCGGACTGCAGATTGGTGCGCGGTGCACCCGATGGGTTGTTTTGGGTCACCTCGACGAGCTCGCCGGTGGCGTGTCCACCCTGTTTGGCCCGCGGTGTCTCCGTGGAGCATCCAGTGCCAATGGCACATGCTCCGGTTGCCGCTGTGGCCTTGATGAAGTCCCGTCGGCTGAATCCCTTTTTGCGCAAAACCATGAGCTATTCCTCCACAGTGTTCTCGTGCAACGCGGCCATCTGTTGGACGCGGTTGTTCTCTTCGTTGAGTTGGGCGACACCGATATGCGGATTGATCCACGAACGCATGTAGCTCGTCACATCGGTGATCTCTTGGGCGGATAATGAGGCGATCCCGTCTCCGTGCTGACCAAAGGCGCGCATGCCGGTGTGCATTCGTCCGCGAATCATCGTGCCTTGCAAGAAGCCGTCCGAGGCCAATTGCAAAAAGTTTTTGTCGTTCAACCCAGGCGCTGCCACGGTCCCCCGACCGCTTTTTCCATGACACCGAGCGCAGATGCCCTCGAACATCACACCGCCGCGATCGACCGAGCCGAAAGCGGTCTGGGGCCCCTGCCCCTCTCTGCCGTAGGTCATCGATTCGTGGCGGATGAACGCGATCACATCGTTGATTTTGGCCCGGTCGAGCTCGACCAATCCCCCGGCATAAGGGGTCATCGCCCGCATCTCGGTGCCCGAGCGCCCCAGGGCCATCTGCGCTTGTAGGAAGCCATCGGAGGCGACCTGCAAAAAGTGGGGATTGGCCAAGGCAGGGCCGGTGGCACCCTGCCCCCGGGCGCCGTGACAGTTGACACAAATCCGTCGGTACCAGCTCTCGCCCGCGGCCACTGATCCGCGAATCGTCTGTTTGACCACGCCGCTTTGCCCCAGCGTTCTCAGGTGCCCGGTGATGCCCATAATCTCTTGATCCGTGTACCCGGCCAGGGTGGAACGCACCAATCCATGGGGTCGCATCTCGGTGCCGTCCCGGCCGTACTTGATCATCCCGGCGATAAACCGATCGTCGACAACCCGGGTGAAGTCCACCGCGCCAATCGCCGGGCCCGTCCCCCCTTCGCCCCGCCTTCCGTGGCACTGGGAACAAACCCCGTCGAAGATGGTTTTACCTTCCCGGAGATCTCCTGAACCGGCGGGAATCGCCTCCATGGCCTCGGCTCGGCCGATCGACTGCAGGTGGGCCACAAGTCCCGAGAGGGTTGGTGCATCCAATTGGGACCAGGCGGGCATGCCCGCATCCAAGCGTCCGTGAACCAGCGTCGTGGCAAAGAACGCCTCATCGGCCAGGGCGGCCAGTTGGGGGGTGTTCAACGAAGGACCGATGCCCCCCTCCCCTTGACGACCGTGACAGGTGGCACAGCGGCCCCAGTACACTCTCTGCCCCAGCTCTGCGCCGGTCGCCGAGACCGCGGTGAGCGGCGTGTGGGGGAGATCGTTTTGTCGGATAAATGCGATCAGGGCCCGGCGCTGTGCCACAGACAAACCGGGCCAGGCGGGCATCGCAGTACCGGGCCGTCCCCGATCGAGCGTCTGATCGAAAAACCGCTCAGAGGCAATTTGAAACAGCTCCGGCGCCGTGAGCGAGGGGCCGATTTTGCCTTCACCCCGCGGCCCGTGACAGTCGGCACAAGCGCGTTGGAACAAGCCGTCCCCATCGGGCGCGAGCTGATGGGCGGCCAGTGCCTGTCCCGCGGTCGATGGGCCGGCCCATGACATGACGTAATCGACAATTCCCGTAATCTCTTCCGGAGACAAACCACCAGCGCCCTCGCGCCAGGCGGGCATCACTTTGTTGTGGCTGTTGCGCCCGCCAACCACCACGCCCTCAACAAACGAGCGGGAGGCCAGCGCCAGAAAATCCTCGTTGTTCAGAGCCGTGCCCATGCGGCCGATGCGGTAGCCCCCTTCCCCGTCGGCGCCATGACAAGCCGAGCAGTAGCGGACAAAGCGCTGCCGGCCGGTCGGGGTGGGCCGGTGGCCGGCCAGGCGGGGTTTGAGCTCGGCGGGAAAATCTCTGCTGCTCAATCCCTTCACATAGACGGCCATCGCGTTGAGCTCCCAATTGGACAACTCGTAGCGAGGCATCGTCGTCGTCTCGGGCTGGGCCTCGGGATCGGCGATCGCTTCGAGGATGTAGGCCAAATTTATGTCGCCGGCCACGGGTTCGGCATACGTCGCTCGATTCTCCTCGGTGGGGGGCTTGACGTGGGGACTGGACCGACCCAGATCGGTCAGCGCCGGTCCCAACGGTCCGCCCTTGCCGTACACCTGGTGGCAACCCGCGCAGCCCTTCTCTTCAAAAATCGCTCGGCCGTCGTTGAGCACGGCCGCATTTTTCAGCTCCGTGTCCCGGTGGCACTGCTCGCAGGAGGCTTCGATGAATTTGGGCGGCAACATGGGTTCTTCCCAAAAGCGAATCAGGTTGGCGTGAGCGTCTTCGGTGGTGGTGGCCAACCCCTGACCCTGGTGGCAGACCGTGCAACCGAACCGCTCGGGGGGATGGGACTCGAGCAGGGATCCGGGGTGGGTGGTGAACGGCTGTTTCGCGTCGGCCATGTTCGGGTTGTCAATGCCCAGATGGCAGGTGCGGCAGCGATCGGTGCGATTGAGTTGGGGTAGAAAATCTTGCTTGATCTCCACGTTGATTCGGCGCACTGCCTCGCGCGCTTGAGGATCGGTCGCTTGGCTGATCGCGAGCTCGATGTACTCCCGCTGGAGCTCACCCCATTCGGTGGTAAAATCCTGCAGCGCGGCGATCACAACAGTGATCGTCAGCACGATGCCACAGACGGCAAAGGCGATTCTCATCATCATTAATGCCCACCCGGCCATTGGGACGATGACCAGTAGAAATCCCAGTTGGGACCGCGATAAAATGTCGCGACCCAGGTCAACACGACAAACGAGACCAAAAAGAAGGTGAACACCGCAATGGCGCCCATCCTCCGCGATTTGGTTTGGCGAACGACGAGCAGGCTCCACAACACAACCCCGACGACCAACACGGTGCCCGGGTTGATCGCGATGATCACGAGCTGATTGATCTCGGGAAACCAGCTGCGCAGCCAACCGAAATTGACGGTCAGGGCAACCAGGCCGGCGGACAGCACAAAGCTGAATACCGCTGTGCGCAGGGTTACCCGCTTGCCCGTCGAGCCCGAGAACCACTGGCCGATACCCTTGGATTCCCGATCGAGATAGGGGATCAGGGCCAGGCCGATCAGCACGATGAGCGGGATGATCATGCCCCCCATCAGGGCGGAGTAGCCCACCAGCTCCTGCAATCCCAAAAAATACCACGGCGCTTTGGCCGGGTTCTCCGGCACGGCCGGATTGGCGATTTCCTTGAGCGGCGCGTCGAACAGTAGGGAGAGGATCATCATCGCCGCCATCGCCCCCATCAGCAGCGTGATCTCGAGAATCATCACCGTCGGCCAGGTGGGCACGGTGTCCTCGGGACCCTTGTCCACAGCCGCCGTTTTTCCCCGGGCCAGCGCCATCAGGCCGTAGGTCTTCGGCTCGGTGAACGCACGCTCGCGCCTGATTTCCGGTTTGACCGCTACGCTCATGGCGCCTCCCCGTTGTGGCCGTGGGCCTTCTCCCCCGGCCGGCTCAGGCCGCCGTCCTTGCGAATGCGCCAGAAATGCACACCGATCCCAACAGCCGCGGCCAGGGGCAGGACCACGCAGTGCAACACATAAAAGCGAATCAACGCATCTGCGCCCACCTCGTTGCCCCCGAGCAGCAACCGCTTGGTCATGCCGCCGATATCCGCGTATTCGGTGATCCCCAGTGCATCGGTGAGCTCCACCGGTGAGGCGGCGATGTTGGCACCGATGGTCACCGCCCAAAAGGCGAGCTGGTCCCAGGGCAGCAAGTAGCCGGAATAGCTCAGCCCCAAGGTGAGCACGAGCAATACGATGCCCACCACCCAATTGAACTCCCGGCCGTTTTTGTACGAGCCGGTGTAAAAGACCCGCGCCATATGTAGGATGACGACGGCCACCATTCCGTGGGCTGACCAGCGGTGGAGATTGCGAATCAACCGGCCGCCGGGAATCACAAATTCCAAATCTTTGATGCGATCATAGGCTTGGTCCGGCGACGGGATGTAGTACACCATCAGGATCACCCCGGTGACCGCCAGAATAATGAAGAAGACAAACGACAAGACCCCCAGCCCCAAGGTGTACCCGGCGCGCAGGCTGTTTTTGTGCACCCGCACCGAATGGATGTGCAAAAACAGATTGGAGATGATGACCAAAGAACGGTTTCGCGGTGTATCGGGATATCCGTGGCGGATCACCGAACGGTAGACATGGCGCAGCAGGCCGCGAACGCCGCCGATCTCGGCCTCGGATTTGATTCCCGTGGAGTGTGTTTCCATCATTGGACTACACCTTTAAACTGGTACCCGGAGGCACTTGCCGGGATCGATCGACCACCAACTGGCCGCCGGGTGTCATTGAAACGTCGAGCCAAGGCAGGCCGCGAGGGGCCGGACCACGGGTTACGACGCCGTCGCCGTCAAACACCGATCCATGACAGGGACAACTGAATCCGGTTTCGGTTTGGGTCACCACGCAGCCCAGGTGGGTGCAGATGGCGCTGATGGCGTAGATCCCCTGGGGGCTCTTGTAGACGAAAATCTTGCTCTCCGAAAGGAAGGTAATCGAACCGTCGGCAAATGACGAAGGTCGCCCGATCTTGGACTTCATCGACGGCTCGTAGAGCACTGCCGGGAAGAGATATCGACCGGTGGCGCCGATGCTGGCCAAGCCGGTGGCGGCCACACAACCCAACCCGACTCGGGTGAGAAAGGTCCGGCGCGAATGATCCTGATCAGTCATGAATGAGATCTCCTTGAGTGGTAAACGACTGCATCGTGATCGCGTCGGCTGGACAGCGTTCCGCGCACAGCCCGCAACGGATACAGGCGGTTTCATCTTTGATGATGGCGCTGCCCTCGGCTCGCCCGTCGCCGTATCGAGCTCGGAGCAGTTGAGCGAGTCGCTCGGTTCGTTCCAGCTGGTCGAGGGGGACGATTTTGAGGCACGCTTCGGGACAGACATCCACGCAGCCCCCACACAACACACAGCGGTCGGAATCAAACACCGGAGCGACCCAGCAGTGCAAACAGCGGGTGCTCTCCTGGCAGGCGTCGGGGGTGTCGTACGTCAGCTCGACTTCGGTGATTCCCACCCGGCGATCGAGGGGCACTACCGGGGGATCGAGGCGAAGGGCGCGGCCCCCATCTGAGCGTCTGCCCTCGGCCAATTGGTACTTGGGCAGCTCGAGGGGCTGGATTTCAATCGATTGATCCTCGCGTTGTGGAAAGCCCAAGTATTGATGGATCTCCAGGGCTGCCCGACGGCCGTCGGCCACCGCTTCGATCGCGATGCGCGGACCAAAGGCGATGTCCCCGCCGGCATAGACCCCGGGACGGGTGGTGCTGTACGAAGGGGTTTGCAACTTGAACAAGCCGCGCCCGGTGAGCTCGATGCGATGGCGCTCGCCGAGAAATGAAAAATCGGCCTGCTGACCGATGGCCATGATAATCGTGTCGGCCTCGATCACGCGTTGCGAGTTTTCGACAAACGTCGGGGCAAATCGCCCACGTTCGTCGAACACCGAGGCCACGTCGAGAGTCTCCAGACCGCTGACCCGACCGTTCGCACCGACGATGCGATTCGGTCCCCGGCCCAGCAGCAGCTCGATCCCCTCATCCCTGCCGGCGCCGATCTCCTCTGGATCAGCGGGCAGCTCCGCTTCACGCTCCAGCGATACCAGCGTCACCTGGCGCGCACCGGATCGGGCGGCCAATCGCGCCACATCCATCATCGCGTGGTGATCCGGCTCACCGGGGGTGGAGGTACCCCCGTAGCGCGCCGCTGAACGGGCCACATCAAAGGCCACGTTGCCCCCGCCGATCACCACCACCCGCTCGCCCAGGTTGACTTGGTATCCCAGATTGACGTTCAGTAAAAAATCGACCGCCTTGAGCACCCCGTCGAGCTGGTGCCCCTCGATGGTCAATCCCCGCCCCTTCATGCAACCGGCGCCGATAAAGACCGCGTCGTGATCGCGAACGAGTTGCTCGAACTCAATCTCTTGGCCAATCCTGGTGTTGAGCAGAATCGTCACTCCCAGGCTCTCGATAAATCTGACCTCCTGCAGCAGGAGCTCCCGAGGCAGCCGGTATTCGGGAATGCCCAAGTAGAGCATTCCCCCGGGTACAGGTGCCGCCTCGTAGATGGTCACCCGATGGCCCAGCAACGCCAAATCGTGCGCGCACGACAACCCGGCCGGACCGGCGCCGATCACGGCGACATGCTTGCCGGACTGACCGGCAATTGATCCCGGGTGATCGACCACCGCTCGGATATCCGTCGGCCGGGGTGCCTCCACACCGAACTGGGTGGTGACAAAGCGTTTGAGCGCGCGAATTGAGATCGGCTCGTCGATCTCCTTCCGTCGACAAGCGGACTCACAGGGGTGAGCGCAGATGCGGCCACAGATCGAGGCCAACGGATTGGGGCGCCGCGCCTCGGCATAGGCCCGGTCGAACTGTC
>JANQET010000271.1 GCA_028278265.1 Myxococcota bacterium | reverse complement strand
TGCAAGAGCCTATTTGAGATACGATTCAAACGGTCGGGCTCACGCTGGAAAGAACGGACCGGATTGCATATCATTCATCTACGAGCCATCGCCTTGAGCCATCGCTGGACCCGGGCCATTGAGCTGGCCTTAACGCCTCTCATGATCGCTGTCAGGCAAGCGGCTTAGGTGTCAATATGAGAGACACACCCTCTTGTACTGCACAGCTGACGCACCTGACGGCCGCTCTTCAAACCCCCATTTTAGGGACGGGAACTTAGTTAATTATAAGCAGGATATCGATTACCTTAGAAGTGTTCCTGAAGAATCGTGGACCGCTTTTTCCGGCGATCGTTCCTGTCGATTTCAGCGCCAAGGATCGAATCGGCTGCTGTGGCGAGACCTCCTCCGGTGACCGGGGGGTGACCAGAGGGCCAACGGGGGAGGTTTCCAAAAAAAATCGAACATTTCGAAGGGAAAACACAATACACTACTATAATCCCTTTTTGGCGGTAATAAGGAGCACCGATTGGGACAAGTGGTTCAGCTGAAATCCCGCAAGCCCGGCCCGGAGGCCAACGTGCCGCTGGATCGCCGAACGGACGATCAGCTGATGCTCCTCGCCCGCGGGGGCAAGCCCGAGGCGTTCGACGCCTTGGTCCTGCGTCATCAAGTGATGGTGTACCGCATCGCGCTCAAGTATCTCGGTGACCCGATGCGGGCTCAGGATGTCGCCCAGGACTGTTTTGTCGAACTGCACCGCGCGCTGGCCACATACTCACCACAGGGCAAGCTGGTCTCCTTTTTGGGCAAGATCACGATCAATCACTGTCGCATGGCGCTGCGCGCCGAACGATCAGAGCACCGAGCGTTGAATCGCATGCTGAAACTCGATCCTCACGCACCGGCGCTGGCCGAAGAGCTTCTGCTCGAGGATGAAAGGCGTCGGGAAGTGGAGCGCCATTTGAACGCCATCAGCCCAAAACTTCGCGAGGTTGTGATCCTGCGATTCGGTGCAGAAATGACGTACAAGCAAATCGCTGAAACCCTGCAGATTCGGCTCGGCACAGTCAAATCCAGGTTGTTCGCGGGTCTCGAGAAATTGTCTGGGCGAATGAGCAGGGGGGGCCTATGAAACGTCACGACAGCGTTTCGACAACCGATTTAATCCGCTACGCCGAGGGGGAAGTCACCCGATCCGAGGCCGACGAAATCGAAGGGCTCCTCAAAGAGTCGTCCCGGGACAAATCGCGACTCGATGATTTACACGCCCTGATGGGGCAGCTCGCCAATGTGGACGAGCTCCCCGACCCCGCAATCTTCGTCGCCGGCGTCCGGGATCGAATCGAACGCACCCAACCGGTTCGACAACCGCGAAGCAATCGCAAAAAGATCCTCACGACCGTGACCGGCCTGGCCGCGTGCTCGTTGCTGGCCCTCGCTCTGATCACCTTCGGCCGGGTATCCGACGAGGCCACCGAATTTCAAGCCAAGCGCGCCGACGTCACGGGCAACGCGCGGGAACGGTGGATCGGATTGACCGCCTACCGCATCTCCACGGACGGGGTCCCCTCTCCCCTGGGAGATACGATGGACGCCGGGGACGGCCTGTTGTTCTCCTATACCAATCTCGGGCAGTCCCCGTTTCAATATCTCATGGTGTTCGCCGTCGACGAGGAGGGGGAGATTTTTTGGTACTATCCGGCCTACATGGCGGAGGGGACCAATCCGGTATCGATTCCGATCCGTCCGGGGGTGCTCAATTTCGAGTTGACCGACAAGGTGGTTCACTCTTTTAGGGAAGGATCAATATCGATCGTCGGGCTTTTTTCCGATCAGCTCCTCGGGGTGCTGGAGGTCGAACGGGAGGTGGGTGACCTGGTGGATAGCGGTCGGTGGCACGTTGATCAACCGTTCCGCCTGTCCCACAAACACACCGGTCAGAAGATCATTCAGACGAGGATATTGCGATGAACAAATGGCTGTTGTTGATCATTTTGAGCAGTTCCCCGGCGGTCTGGGCGGCCGGCCAATCGCCCGAACCGGTGGCGCGGTTCGCGATTGTTATCGGCGTCAATAACGACGGCGGCGGATCGACAGCCCCCGGCCAGCGCTCGGTGCTGCGCTACGCCGACGACGATGCCGTGGCAACCCACCGGCTGCTCACCCAAGCCGGTGTCCGCAGCCACCTGCTGGTACAGTTAGACAAGGACAGCCGCCGGCTACACCCCACCGTGACGATCGACGGACCACCGACAGCCGGTCAAATCGGCGCCGTGCTGGATCACCTGATCAGCGAAATAGCGGCCCACCGGGATCGGGGACAGAAAACCGAGCTCTACTTTTTCTACAGCGGACACGGGGATGTCAACGACGGCGAGGGCCATGTGGTCCTGGCCGACGGAGAATTGACCCGAACCATGTTACAGGATCAGATCATCGCCCGCTCCCCGGCCGATTTTAATCACGTGATCATCGACGCGTGCAAATCCTACTTCCTCGTCTTTGAAAAAGGTCCCGGTGGGGAGCGAAGCCACTATCCGTTCCCCTTTGTTCCCCAGCCCAGCGCCGCCAATCAGCACAAGACGGGCTACATCCTCTCTTCATCATCCGAACGGGACAGCCACGAATGGGAGCGCTTTCAAGCCGGTGTGTTCAGTCACGAGATTCGCTCAGCCCTGCGCGGCGGGGCCGACGTGAATCTCGACGGCCGGGTCACCTACGGCGAAATCGGCGCCTTCGTGGCCACGGCCAATCGGGGCATCGTCAACTCCCGTTTTCGACCCCAAACCCTGATTCACCCGCCGGGGGATCCGCCGGGCAACTACGGCCAATCGCTGCTCGATTGGATCACCGACCAGGACATTCTCCTGGTCGACGCCCCGGAATTGGGGCATCTCTACCTCGAAGACCAAGCCGGCATCCGCATCCTCGACGTCCATCCGACCGAGGAGCAACGGTTGAGGATTCACCTGCCGGCCCGGCGACCGGTGTTCATCCGCGACGCCGACAGCAACCTCGAGGCGGACGTGACCACCGGCGGTACCGTGATGCTCAGCCGACTGGCGCTCAAACCGGCGCGGGTCACCCGCAAGGGGGCGCTCCATCTGGCCTTCGACAAACTGTTCAACACCCCTTTTCACGCCCGGGACGTGGCGATCTACGAAAAAGAGCGTCGCCGGACCTATTTTCTGTTGGCAAACCACCAACCGCCCGCAGAGGGCCAATTGACCCGGGAAACGGCAAAAACCCTGACCCTGTGGACCGCTGTCGGGGCCGCCGCTGCCGGCGGGGCGCTGACACTCTTTGCCGCGGGACGACACGCCGCGGGAAAAAACGACTCCAACTATGATCGGGACAAGAACAACAAGACGATCGAAAAACTCAACACCTCGGCGGTGGTGTGCTACACGGTCGCCGGGGTTGCCGCGATGAGCTGGCTGACCCTGTTGCTATGGCCGGAGGACCGGCCGGACGCCCTGTTGATTGCACCGTCCGCCACACCGTTCGGCCTGGGCTTGACGGTATCGGGAATATTTGGAACAACCGATTGAGATGCGATCAGTCAACATTCTCCAGATGACGTGGGCTGTAACCTCGATTCTCGGACGAATGGCCTGCGTTCCCATGCACGATCTCCACGATGCGGATTGTCCGTGTGCGGTTGACTGGCACTGCTGCTTCGGCAAGTGCTATCCGGTCGGCGAAGAGTGCCCATCCGATTTCGATATTCTCGATAGCTGGCGACCGGTATCCGGTGACGGCGATTGGGCCTTTGGCTCAGCCATCACCGTCGATGATCAGGGCAGCGTCTATGTCAGCGGAAGCGCCAAGGCCTCCTGGGACGGCATCGAGGGTCGGCCGCCGTTGAACCGCTTTTTGCGGCCAGGTATCACGGCGATGTTCGTCATCAAGCTGGATTCGGTCGGGGTGTATCAATGGCACACGTTCCACGGTGTTCTCGATGGTGACATCACCTCCATCGATCGGGATGGGGCGGGTAATCTCTTCGTCGCTGGCTCAACGGCGGCCTCGTGGGACGGCCCCGAGGGCCAACCTCCCCTGACCCCCTGTTCCGGGAGCTGCACCAACACGCTTTTCGTGGTCAAACTGGATGCGAACGGCAGATACCTCTGGCATACCTTCCTCAACGCCGTGGGCAGCGGTGCGCTCGCTGTCGATGATGAGGGCTGCCCGCTCATTGTCGGTCACTCGTCCGAGCCGTGGTACGGCGCTACCGGCCAAGCAGCCCTACAGGCCCACGCGGGGAACGGCGCGACCAATATGGTCATCATCAAACTGGATGCTCAGGGAAGCTACCTCTGGCACACCTTCTACGGGGGGCAGGGTGGACAAGGTCACGCAGTATCAGCCGATCGGCAGAACAATGTCTATGTGACCGGCGGGGCGGTCAGCGATTGGGGAGATGCATTGGGTCAGGGCCCGGAGAACGACCACTCTGGCGTCGCCAATATCGTCGTGCTCAAACTCAATTCCCAGGGCCACCACCTGTGGCACACTTTCCACGGCGCTCCAAGCGGTGGAGAGACCGGTCTGGCCCTGGCAGTCGGCGATGAAGAACAGGGCGGCGGCCTGCTGGTCACCGGCCTCAGCTCGGCCTGTTCCTGGTCGGGCCCTGCAGGTCAAGTGTCGACCAGCGGCACGACACATCGCCAAGGGGTCTTTGTCCTCGAGTTGACCAGGGAGGGCGCTTACCGGGAGCATTCTTTCTACACCGCCCACGGCGATCCGACCAAATCAGCTGCCGTCGATGGAGCGGGAAACATCTTTGTCAGCGGCAAAAACGTACTTTTTGAAAATGATCCCCTCGGTGAGAACCGATTGCGTTTCTCGCCCAAGGATCACAGGCGGCATCAGGCGGTGCTCAAATTGAACTCGGCCGGGGATTATCAATGGCATGCGGTTTACGGCAAGAAATGGGTAAACGCAGGCGGCTGTATGGCCACAGACGACAACAAGAATCTATACCTTAAATAGCGCCAGTCGCTCAATGGGGTTGTAAGAGATTATGGGGATCGCGGAAGTGAAGCTGAAGTGGGACGCGTAAAATTTTTCCTGTCAATGGGGGCAATCGTGGGTATTTGTGCCCCGTGGGCCTGTGTTCCCATGAACGACCTCCACAACGCCCAATGCCCCTGCGCAACGGGTTGGCATTGTTGTGACGGGGAGTGCTTTCCTAACGACCAGCGGTGTCCCTGCAGTTCGGGTTTTCACAACTGTGACGGTGAATGCATCCCGCTCGAGGAGACGTGTTACGCCGATACCGACGATAACACCGGGCTCTCCCTCACCTTTGAGTGGCATTCATTTCACGGTGCCGAAAACCTCAACGCCAGCTATTCAATCGCGCTGGACGATCAGGGCAACAGCTACCTGGCGGGAAGTGCGAACAACGTCTGGCCGGGCCCTCAGGGCCACGGTCCGCGGCACACTCCCCCGGAGGCCATCGAACCGGTCATCTTCGTCCTCAAGCTCGATCCGCAGGGCAGCTATCGCTGGCACGCCTTTTTTCGCGAGTTGGCGGTCGATTTCGCCTCGCTCACCGTCGACGGTGCTGGGAATGTCTACCTGACCGGCACCTCAATTTCCCCCTGGCTCGGTCCCGAGGGCCAGTCACCCCAAACCCCCCATTCAGGGGATCAAGCCGGTAACATGGTCGTGGTGAAGCTCAATACCGAGGGGGTGTACCAGTGGCACACCTTCTACGGCGCAGAGCGCAGCCGCTCCCTCGCCTGGGACAGGAGGGGAAACCTCTATGCCACAGGCGACTCGACCAAATCTTGGTCTGGCCCCGACGACACCCCCCCGTTGAACGCCCACTCGGCCGACCAGCGGAGCAACTTGGTCATCCTCAAGTTGACGGCCAGCGGAACCTATCAGTGGCACACCTTTCTCGGTGACGGCGATCACCGGATGCACGCCGCAACTATCGATATGGAGGGAAACATTGTCGTGACCGGCCAGACGGACGGACCGTGGAGCGGACCGGCCGGTCAGCACCCTGCGAACGGCTACTCGGGAAAATCCGAAATCGTCGTGCTCAAGCTGAACGAACACGGCGCGTACCAGTGGCACACGTTTCACGGATCCCCCTACGGGGACGATGTCGGGCTTTCGCTGGCAATCGACCAGGCCGGCGGCGTCACCATTGCCGGCCGTTCGACCAACTGTTCCTGGTGGGGTCCAGGGGATCAACAGCCGCTCCACTATGCGGGCCTTCTCTCCGAAGGGCTCTTTGTGCTGAGGCTCGATTCTCTCGGTACCTACCGATGGCACACCTTCTATCCCGCTACCGGGCAGTCACTGGCAATCGGCAGCGCCGGCAACATCTTCATCACCGGATATGCCAGCAAAACGTGGAACGGCCCGAACGGCCGGCGGCCGTTGAATCCGATGAACGAGGATAACTTCGGTTTTTACAGCGATGATCTGGTCATCCTCAAACTGCAACCGAGCGGCGAGTACGCGTGGCATACCTTCTATGGTGGCTATGGTCAGGATCGGGGCGGAGAAATTGCCATCGGCGAACTGAATGATCTTCGCATTTGTGGAACGTCGAGCCTGGCCTGGAACGGACCGAACGGTCAGGCACCCAGATACGCCCATTCCGGTGGGGATGACATCTTTGTGCTCAAACTGACCGAATGAGCTCATCTCTCGCATATCCGGGGACAGGGTGATGAACCGGATCCGTCTGCTCCAAATCGCGGTGATAGCTGCCGTCTGGGGGTGTATCCCCCAAAACGATCTCAACCAGGCCCCCTGTCCCTGCACCCGGGGATGGCACTGTTGCGACGGGGTATGCATTCCCAATGACCAGGAGTGCCTCTGGGATACGGACAGCAGCGAGGGCGCCACTTTCCAATGGCACACCTTCTTCGGCGGTGCCCGAGACGACATCGGCCACTCGATCGCCCTCGACAGTCAAGGAAACATCCTGGTGTTCGGGAGCACCGACGCGCCCTGGCTCGGTCCGAGCGGGGAGCTGCCGTTGACCCCCTTCTCAGCGGGGGACGGGTCTCAACTGTTCCTGCTCAAGTTGGCGCCGGACGGGGCTTACCATTGGCATACGTTCTACGGGCCGCCGGTAACCGCTCTAGGTGCCGTCACTGCGGACGACAGTGGAAACATATACGCTGTCAGCTCCTCGGCGTCGGCCTGGCAGGGTCCCCAGGGCCAGCCCCCGTTGAACCCGTACTCGACGAACGGGACAAACGACATCGTCGTGCTCAAGCTGACCCCTGCCGGAGCCTATCTCTGGCACACCTTTTACCCGGCACAAACCGGGGCCGGCATCGTTGCGGACGGCACGGGGCATCTCTTTGTCACCGGTTCCTCACTTGCATCTTGGCACGGTCCGGGGAATAGCCCTCCGCTGAATGCCCACTCGGAGGGCGCAGGTGAGACCAACAATATGGTCGTGCTGAAATTGACCCCACAGGGCGCTTACCAATGGCACACCTTCTACGGAGGGGATGACCAGCGGGGTCAGGCGATTGCTGTCGTTCAATCGGGAGACCTCTATCTGTCGGGATATGCCGGTGGACCGTGGAAAGGACCCGGGGGCCAACCCCCACTGCACCACCATTCGGGAGAGTCCGACGCCGTCATCGTCAAGCTGAATGCCTCAGGGGCGTACCGGTGGCACACCTTCTATGGCTCAGACGAAGCCGGTGACGAGGCCCTCTCCCTGGCGCTGGACGGATCGGAACACCTCTACGTGACGGGAATCTCCACCGCTTGTGACTGGCGCGGCACCGTCATTGCGGAACCGTTGAACCCGGCCGGTTATCTCGTCGACTGCATCTTCGTGCTGAAACTGAACCGGATCGGTGAGTATCAATGGCACACCTTTTACGGCGCCAACTGGGACAAGGGCAAGTCGATCGCCGTCGACAGCACGGGACAGGTCTACGTGACCGGGTATTCGTCCGCCTCCTGGAGCGGCCCGGACGACCAACCTCCGATAACCCCCCACAGTGGAACTCCCACGACGGATATGGTCGTACTCAAGCTCGATTCGAGCGGCGGCTATCGATGGCACGCTTTTTTCGGCGGTCCGGGCAATGACATCGGGGGGTCGATCGCCGTCGGGAATATCGGCGATCTCTACATCACCGGGAACTCCAGCGCACGCTGGAACGGACCCGAGAGCCGCAATCCACTGAAAAAAACGCCCTTTGATGGGTTTGTCGTCAAGTTGATCGACCGGTCTCAGCTCTGAAACCGGGTCCTTGTCACGCCCTGGATCTGGTCCATAGTATGAAGAGGGGGATCATGTCGTTCGACCCGTAAACAGACCATTCCAAAGGGGCGCCGAGTGGAGAATTTTATTGCCCGACAACCCGTGTTCAACGTCCAGAAAGAGGCCGTGGCCTATGAGCTGCTCTTTCGCGACGGGCTGAAGAACGCCTTTGAATTCGAAGACGGCACCGAAGCGACCTCTCACGTCATGGTCAACAGCTTGATGCTGTTCGGCCTGCGCGCGCTGACCGGCGGCAATCGGGCGTTCATCAACGTCACTGAAGAGGTGCTCGTCAAAGACTACGTGCAGCTCTTTCCCCCGGACCTGGTCGTGCCCGAGATCCTCGAAGATGTGTCCGAAAAACCGGAGGTAACGGCGGCCTGTCTACGCCTGCGCAAGGCGGGCTACCAAATCGCCCTGGACGATGTGACCAGCTTACGGGGCCGGGAACAATTCACCAAGTTCGCCAATATTCTGAAGATCGATTTCATGGGCACCGATCGGGCACTACAACAGGAGATCGCCGATCATTTTGCCGGTTCGGAGATGATCCTGCTGGCCGAAAAAGTGGAGACCCACGACGATTTCCAGCGGGCGCTGGAGTTGGGCTACACCCTGTTTCAGGGCTATTTTTTCGCCCGGCCCCAAATCTTGTCCAAGAAGAACGTGCCAGGGGATCGGGTGCGCTACATGCAGTTGATTCGCCAGATCCATCGCGCCGAGCTGGATCTGGACCACATCGAAAACCTGATCAAACAGGATGTCTCCCTTTCGTATCGTTTATTGAGATATATCAACTCCGCATTTTTTGGCTGGCGGGTGGAGATCCGTTCGATCAAACACGCCCTGGTGCTGCTCGGAGAGAGTGAAATCAAGAAATGGGCGACCCTGGTGGCGATGGCCTTCATGGGCTCGGACAAGCCGACCGAGCTGATCGTCACCGCGCTCACCCGGGCGAGATTTTGCGAATTTCTCGCCCCCCAGCTACGGCTCAAGGAGCAGGCCCAAGATCTCTTCCTGATGGGCATGTTCTCGGTACTCGACGCGGTGATGGATCGTCCCTTGGAGGAGATCCTGTCGGAGATGCCGATCAGCGAGGAGGTGGTCGAGGCACTGCTGGGCAAAGAGTGTTTGTACCGCCAGGTATTGGGCATGGCGATCTGCTACGAGCAGGGGGATTGGGGGCGGTTCTCCTCCCTCGCCGGGGTGATCGGGGCACAGGAGAGCCAAATCCCGGACGTTTACATGTCCGCAGTGGACTGGGCCAACAAAAGCGTCGAGTCCTCCCCCAGCCGCACGCCC
>JANQET010000170.1 GCA_028278265.1 Myxococcota bacterium | reverse complement strand
CCGCAGATTTGCGAATTCCATGTGAACCGCCGTGTACGGAACCGTACGCACGGTGGTGTGGGAGCCGGGGGCGGGCAACCGCCCCTAGCTACCCTATGTCAATGTCTGAAGTTGTTGTGGGGGCAACCCAGTGGTTGCGCTGTTTCTCTTATTCGGAATCCGGCGCGGCGGCCGGAGTCGGTCGGGCGGTGTGGACGAATTTGCTCTTGGGCTTGGGATCGACGAAGTCGGTGGCCAGGGTGCAGGCCGGTGCCTCGTTCTTGAATTTGATGGCCAGAGACTTGATCAGATCGCCGGTCGGTTTGTCTTTGTACACCGTGTAGTGGTCGTAGTCCGGGGTCAACCCTTCGTTGCCGTCGGTCGCGGCCACATTATCGTCAATGCCGGCGAGCATCCAAAAGACCAGCCCGTTGCCCCCTCGCTGGTGCATGATTTTGGTCCAATTGAGATAGGCCACCTTGCGCCGCTCCCAGCCCCAGACAATGCCCATGCTATTTTCATCCCGCTTGACCGTAGTGCCGTACTCCTCCATCAGGGTCGGCTTGCCCAGCTCGCGGGCAATCGCCAGGTGATCCTCGATCCATTCGTAACCGAAGCGGAAGCCGGTGCCCCAGTCATCGGGGTAGAGGTGAAAGGTGGTGAAGTCGATGTGCTCCACGGCGGACAACTTTTGGTGATCGACCCCTTCGTGGCCGTTGTGGGTCCAGTGGTTTTTTTCGTCGTTCAAGAATCCTTCGTCGCCCACCGCGACCATGTGGTTGGGATCGAGCTTCTTGATGTAGGCGCTCATCTCCTCGACCCAGTTGACCAGGGTGGTCGAGTCGCACCCTTCGAGAGCGTCGAACTCCTCGTTGTTGCGGCAGCGCATTTCGTTGGCCAGCTCCCAGGCGAAGATCGCCGGATCGTTGCGGTAGATCGTGCGGTCGATGCTGTTTCTGCGGTTCACCAGGATCTTGATCCAATTGCGAAAGGCCTGTCGGACCTTTTCGTCTTTGTAGAACTGGTGGTGATACTGTAGCCCGTACCAGACCACGTATTGATCCATTCCACCGAATTCGTGCCAGTTATTGGTCAGCACGATGATAACCTTCAACCCCCGTTTGCGGGCCGCGTGCAACACGTAGTCCAGGCGCTTGAGCCCGTTCTTTCCGGTGTTGACCATCGGACGCTTCTTTTTGGGATCCCAATATTGAAAATAGACCCCGTCCTTGGTGCCTTTCTCCTCGCCCCCGTCGTCCACGCTGGGCACGGAGTTGTCCAACGATCCGATGTCGATGTAGCCCCAGACGCGCAGCACATCCAGCTCGAGATCCCGGGCCCGGTCCAGCACATCGTCGACCATACGGCGGGATTTGTAGGTCAGGTAGTAATTGTTGGTGCCGGTGAAACAGAACGGCTTGCCGTTGAGCACAAAGGTGGCCGATGGTTCGGTGGTCGCCTCTACTTCAATGATGTCGTAGTGGTCAGTGGTATCCATGTACTCCGGTGGTCGTTCGGTCGGTGGTTGTCGCAGCTGAAGGCAGCCGGTGAGCAGGGCGGCTGTGCCGGTGCCGAAAAGCAGCAGGAGTGTTTCGTAACGCTTCGTCATTTTGATATCCTTGGCCTAGTGCTTTTTCAGGGGTGAAGTGCTCCCCCTTGAAAAAGGGGGCCGGGGGGAATTTGTCTCGTTGAGTGAACTAAGCTCGACTGGAGAATTCCCCCTAACCCCCTTTTTCAAAGGGGGAACTGAAACGTCCGATCCAAGACGAGGTATGAGTGCGTTGAGCAAAACACCGAACCGTATGCGTGACCGACCAACCGCCCCTGCCGCTTGACACCCACCCGCATCCTCGCTGTCCGCGCCGTCCTCTTGTTCATCGGCCAGGGGCACGCATTCGCCGTCGCGGCAGGTCTCCTCGTCTTCACAAACGAATCCGCACTCTCCGCAGTGATCCGGATGGGAGTCGACGATGATGCACGCCCCGTCACACCACTGCTTGGGATCGAGACAGGGGGGGGCGAACTCGGGATCCGGGTTTTCGACTTTGTCGGTCATGTACTCGGTGAACTTCCTGATGATATCGCAGGTTGACTCGTCTTCGGGGCAATAGACATCGAACCGAAAGTCCACATCGTGAGGCATGATGCCGTCGTAGTACTGGGCCTGGACCAGGGTTTTGCGCTCCATCGGTCCGGTGTAGACCGCGGCCCGGGGATCGTGGGACGCGGTAATGTGAAAATAGGCCATGCCGGCGATGTCCACTTCTCGAGCGGTGTCGTAGGCCGCCTTCATGTGGGCATCCCGCACGCTCAAGTCCGAGCCGGGTTGACGCAAAATCTGGAAGCCGAATTCCCCCAGGTAGACCGGTTTACCCGCCTCTGCGGCCAGCCGCACGTGTTCGGTGATCCACTCCGGAGTGAACCTGGTCAAGTCGGGGTACTCGTGCTCGGTGTCTTCATTGAGATCCTGCTCACTGGAACCCCAGAGGTTCCACTGGAAGGGCCAGCAGTGAAAACCGAGCACATCGATATCGGGGATCTCCCCGTTGAGCACGAAACTGACCCCTTCTCCCGCTGCCCCGTCCCACGGATAGGTCTCCCTGCCCAGGTCATTGTCTTCCAGGTTCAGAAATCCCTCCTCGCCGGTACCGACGAGGTGATTGGAGTCGATCGATTTGATGTGCGCCGCCGCGTCGGCAAGCCAATCGCGCACCACCGTCGCATCGGTGTTCCCGTTCCACGGTCCGTAGCGGGGTTCGTTGAGCAGCTCCCAGATCATGATCGCCGGGTCGTCCTTGTAGGCGATGCCGGTGTAGGTGTTCACCCGGTTCAGCGCATAGGTGACGTAGTCGAGGTACAGCTCCTTGGCCTCTTCGCTGAGCCAGAACTCGTCGCGCATCGCCTTGATCAGGTTTTCCCAGGCGTAGTGCCCGTCCGGTTTGGGGGGGAGCTCTATTCCCACCCAGTCCATGTAGGTCTCCAGACCGCCGAACTCAGGCCATTCGTTGAGCAGAGGTATAATGAGTTTCATATTATAGACGTGGGCGAGATAAATCGCGTAGTCGAGCCGGCGCCACCCCTGCTCGGGATAGACCCAGGGCCGGGACTGCAACACATAATGTCCGTAGATATCGGTATCAGGGGTAGCCGGACGAACGATATTGCCGTTTTCGTCGAGTTGGGGCTCGAGCACCTCCCCGTTCCAAAAGCCCCAAATGCGCAACACGTTGAGTCCCAGTTCGGAGGCGATGCGAAACTGCTCCTCGGCTTCGAATTCCGAGTAGAGAATCGAGTACGAGTTGGCACCGCTGAAGTAGTAGTCCCCGCCGTTGAGCTTGAGCCGGGTCCCCTCAGCGGTGACGAATCCCCCGTGGGGCTCGGGATCAACGGGCAGTGCCCTGCTGGAGAAGGCGAGTATCGCGCATCCCAGCAGCAGCGAAGTGGTCGATTTTGAGTTCATGTTGTTCACCGAATCCTCTCAAGTACTAAAAGCATGATACACCAATCGTAGCACTTGATAAAACGTTTTAGTTAGGTCATACTCAAAAAATGGTGACTTGTTCGCCTCACGGCCTTGGACAGGTCCAAATCTATGCGCGCCACGCGCAAACAAGGAGGTTCTAATGACATTGTTAAATATCTATCACGCTTTTGTGAGCCTGGCAGCCGCGACGCTGCTGACTGTTGCGATGGTCGCTTGTGACGATGGGGATGGCGGTGGCGACGGGGGAGACGCCGACACCGATTCCGATGGGGACAGCGACGGGGATGCAGACGGTGATTCGGATTCAGATACTGATGATGAAGGTGAATTCGTTTATAATTTTACTAACGACCTCGAAGGTTTCGACATTTCTTATGCCGAACCGGCTGATCTGGAGGATGATACAACGATCGAGCACGACAAAGACGAAGGGAAGCCCAAGGCGGGTGCGCTGGGACTGACCATTCCATTCAGCGACATCGGTCAGAAGCTGGCCGTCGCGGTCAATCCCGAAGAGCCGTTGGACTTCTCCGGGGTAACGGTTACCGCATGGGTCAAACTGGCTTCCGGCCTGACCGCCGATACCTCCGCTCCGGGCGGTGCGAAGTTGTTCATCAAATCCGGCGAGGACTTCATCTACGCCGATGGCGGGTGGAATAATTTGAGCGTCGACGCCGAGTGGCTGGAGATCTCCATTGATGCGGACAATCCCGCGTTCATCGCGATCGAAGACGATTACGTCAGCAGTGACATCAGGGAGATCGGTGTCGAGATTGCGACCAACACCGTGCCGTCGGAAATCACCGAGGCGGTCGTGTTTATCGATTCGATCGATTACTAGCCGAAGAGTCATGTCGACCGATTCCCATCATCCGTTCCGCATCGCCCTGCTCGGTCGAGGAAGTAGCGTCAGCGGAGTGGTCTGTGCGTTGCTGCTGTCGTTGGTCACCTTCGGCTGTGCCAAAGTGACCCTCGACTCGGCTATCCCGGATTCAGAGACATCGGGTGCCGATGCGGACACGGATGCGGATACGGATACCGATGCCGACAGTGACGGTGATGCTGACGCGGATACCGATACGGACGCGGATAGCGATGCAGACGGGGATGCGGATACGGATACCGACGGTGACAGCGACACCGATACCGACGCGGATACGGACACCGACGCGGATGGGGACACCGATGCGGATGGGGACACCGATACGGACACCGATGGGGACAGCGATTCGGATGCAGACGGGGACATGGACGGCGATACGGATAGCGACGGTGATACGGATACGGACGGCGATATCGAGTACGACTTCGCCACCGACAGCCAGGGTTTTTCCATTCGCCACGCGGTTCCCGCCTCACTGCAAACAGACGCTAGTCTCAGCCACGATACCGCTCAGGGACACCCTGTCGCCGGTGCGCTGAGATTGATCGTCCCGTTCGACGGCGCCGATCAGAAGGTTCAGGTGGCGATTCAGCCGGCCACCCCGCTGGACCTGACGGGTAGGGTGGTGACTGCCCATGTCAAGCTCTCCTTCGGATTGACCGATGATCCGGCAGCCCCGGGGGGAGCGAAGCTGTTTCTCAAATCCAAGGATTCGTTCATCTATGCGGATGGCGGCTGGAACGCCCTGACTGTGGACGCGGACTGGATAATGATCAGCATCAATGCCGATGATCCCGAGGGTTGGATCGATGATCCGGCATATGACGGTGGCGACATCAGAGAATTGGGTGTCGAAATTGCCACCAATAGTGCTGCGACCACGGCTACCGATGCCGTGGTGTACATCGATACGATTGACTACTAGGAGGCAATCAGGAACGCCGGGAGAGCGTTCGGTGACCTCTCACGAAAAGGAGACGATAACGATGACGAGGGTAATAAGGGCAAACATGCACCGGTTGGTGTGGGTCGCCTTGGTGCTCGGTTTGGCAGTGTTCTGCTGCTCCGAAGGGGTCGATGACGGACCCGAAGCGGATGATGATGACATTGGGGGGGATGCCGGCGGGGACGCTGATGCCGACAGCGACGGAGACTCGGACAGCGATTCGGACAGTGACTCGGATGGCGATTCGGACAGTGATAGCGATTCGGACAGTGATAGCGATTCGGATTCGGACAGCGATAGCGATTCGGATTCGGACAGCGATAGCGATTCGGATTCGGACAGCGACAGCGATTCAGACTCGGACAGTGACTCGGATAGCGACAGCGATTCGGATTCGGACAGCGACGCAGATAGCGATTCGGATACTGATAGCGACACGGACGCGGACAGCGACAGCGACAGCGACGGGGACCCCAGCTTTTCTTTTTTGGTGATAAGCGACATTCACGGCGGCAATGATCCGGGCACCCAGCAATCCGTGGCCAACGCGATGAATCAAGTCGCCGGCGAGCTCGGTGCGGACCTTGTCATCGGCAGTGGGGACAACACCCCCCACGGCATTGTTAATACGAGCTTTTTCAATGATTACTACGTCGACGTCTACAAAGACCTAGCCAATCTCGCCGATATCCCGTTCCACATGACCCTGGGCAACCACGATTGGTGTCAGGACATCGACCCCCAGTTCGATTACAACCAGTACGACTGGCGGATGGAAGACTTCGTCTGGACCCATGAGGTCCAGATTCAGAACGCCAAAATCGCCTTTATCCATCTGGAAACCAATCGGCTGGCCTACAGTCCGATACCGGATTGGATCAATTCGAGCTGTCCCCAGATGCCGAACCAATTCAGCCAGCTCAATTCCCAAAACGGGTTCAGCGTCAGTAGCTTGATCAGCGATCTCACCGACGCGTTGGAGAGCGTCAAAGACGCGGACCACATCATCATCAACGGTCACCACCCGATTGGTGGAGGTCCCTGCGGGGCCGAGGGTGAATTGTGGCGGGTCAACCAATTGGTGATCGAGTACGGGGTGCGGGCCTACTTCAGCGGGCACGTCCACGTGCTGGATTACGGCAAATACGAATCGACCTTTTTCGGCTCCACCGGATCCAGCGGCACCAGCGGGGGCACCGGCTGTCAGGACAACGGTTGGGTCGATGGGAAGTGGCAGGCTGAAACTCCCGGGTTCGCCCACATGTATATCGAGGGTGACTCGGCCACGTTGCGCTTCTTCAATTCCAGCGGCACTGAGTTGATGTCCCAAACCACCTTCCGCAATCGGGAATTCGAAGCAGAGGGCGACGAGCCGTTCGAACCCTCCCACGGTGCCACGGCAGAGATCTACGCTGAAGACCCTGCGTTTATGTAAGGGGTGTTTTCGTCGTCCCCGCAAAGACGGGTATAAGAACCCTCCTCGTCTCTCGAAATTGATCTTCACTGCCTATCCATAGATAATCCGGTCACCATGACCGGTCAGGGTGACAGCGAGCGACATTGGGGAGTCGGCAAGGGGCATCTTCTGCTAAAGACAGGGCTCTTGGCCATCACGGCGTTTGCCCTGTCGGGAATGTGGATCGTCACCAATCCCCAGACCGCCCATCGCCAACGACCCGACGCAATTCTATTCGAGGGTATCGCTGTCAATCTGGTCCAAGGCAATGGCCTCTCTGTTGACCGGCATCCCCCTTTTCGACCGGAGATCACCCGAACCCCGGTTTTGCCGCTGATGGCAGCGGGGATCTTCGCCGTCGCTGGGCATCATCGGGAAGCGGTCCTGTGGCTCAACGCGCTGTTGATCGCCGCCGCGGTGGCCCTGGGTTACCGTGTGGCGAGGCGCCTGTTCGAGGACGATACCGCCGCCTATCTCGGCGCCTGGATTGTGTCTCTGACCCCCCAGGTCACCGGCGCGGCGAACTGTTTTTTGACCGAGCCGTTGGCGATGTTTCAGCTCGTGCTCTCGGCCTGGCTGTTGGTACGCTGGACCTCTTGGCAAAGTTCTCCCCGCGCGCCGGTGATCGCCGCATGCTTCGGACTGGTGTTGGCCAGCGCAGTGCTCAATCGGGTCAACTTCGCCGTCCCGGCGATCATCGCCGGTGTTTGGCTGTCGTTTCAGATCTTGAGAGACCGTTTTCGGTCGTGGCGTGCCTGGGCGCTGGTGGTTGTTTTTGCGATCTGTCTCGGGGGACCGGTGCTGGGGTGGTCGGCGCGAAACGCCTCGTTGGGGTTGTCGTTCGGGCCGATGGGGGTCGGCAAGTGGACCGGTTATGTGTATGAGATCAGACGGTTCCGATCCTACCTGCTCGAACCCGGGGAGCAGACGCCGCAGGCGGAGAAGGAGTTCTGGCGCCACTATCGCTCCCCCAAGGGCCCGACAGAGCTCATCGCGTTGGACCGACAAAACCGCGCCTGGGTCGAACGCTGGTTCGATGACCACCGGGGCAGATGGCTGGCGGCCATTCCCCAACGGGTGCTCCATCTGTTCAGCGCCGATCGAATTTCGGTTTACCGGCAGCCCGGATCCCGATCCGTGCGACCCACTGTACATACTGTTGCCCGTTGGACCAGTCGCGCAGTCTGGCTCTTCTCCATCGTCGGTTTGATCGCGGTGTGGAACCGCAAAACCGCCCGCTATCTCTGGCTCACCACCCTCGCCGTGCAAGTGCTGTTCAGCGCATTCACCGCGTGTAATACCCGCTACTTGATCCCGTTCATGCCCCTGCTGATCCCCTACAGTGGGGTGATCATTATGCGCCTCTGGCGAAACTTTTTTGGACGGGGATTGTCCAAAACCTAAAGAGCGCTCACCCAACCCAATGCTAGATGGAGGTCTAAAATGGTGCGTCGAAGGCGACCTATCCCTTCGGACGAAGGGGATCCGCTCATTCCGCTGATGAATTTGGTTTGTCTGCTGATTCCATTGCTGCTGTTTGGTGCAATTTTTGTGCGGTTTGTGGTGATCGATGTGCAGTCACCGAAGATCACGCCGTCAAAAAGGGAGCCGGCGGAGGCGCTCAATCTACACGTTGTCGTCACCGATCGGGGGTTTCACCTCAAGGTCAACCCCCGGTTCAGGCAGCCCTGGATGACGTCGGTCAGCGGCGCGGGAATCCCGGACATCCCCAAGAAGGATGATCACTGGGACTTCGACGCGCTCAACCGGAGACTCCTGCAGCTCAAGGAATTGAATAGCGGGGAGAGCGCGATGATATTGAGCGCTGAAGACGACGTGGCCTACGAGGTGTTGATCAAGACGCTGGACCACTCCCGGGGGACGCCTCAAACCCCTCTCTTTCCGGAGGTGACCTTGGGCCGGGGGGTGGTCTGAAGCTCGCGAGCGTTATCTGAACTCGATCTGCTTGATGCCGGTGAACCGGTTGAGCTCACCCAGCAGGTTGTCACTCGGTGCAACCCGGTATTGCTCCGGCAAGGTGACCGTGACTCGAGAGCGGCCGGGAATCCAGATCGCCAAAAAGGCGTCGCAGCGGCCGGGGTGCCGCTCCATCACCATTTTCAAGTCCGAGAGGTCTGTCTTGGAGAAGTTGCCTGCGTCCAAGTGCACGTAAACCTCGCGGGTTTGTCGGGTCCGTGCGTGCTGAATCTGTTCCGCTTCAGCCAAGATGATGCTCTTGGTCTCCTCTTCGTTGCGCTGATCGGTGCGCAAGGTGCCCTTGATGATCAGCGGCTCGTTTGATTTGAGCACTTCGCCGTGGGCCAGCAGCGCCTCGGCATAGACCACCACCTCGATGCGCCCGCTCAAATCCTCCAGGTTGAACAGACCGAGCTTTTTGCCGGTTTTGGTGGTGCGCTCCCGGTAGTCCATCACCATCCCGGCCAGGGTGACCTTGCTGCCGTGCCGATGCTCTTTGGCCGACACGGTGTTGCAATTGGCCAAGCGGGCCGACTCGGCGACAAAACGCTCCATCGGATGGCCGCTCATGTAGAAGCCGATCGCCTGTTTCTCATGGGCCAAGAGCGCCAGCTCGTCCCACGGTTCGGCGCCGTCGAAGTTTAAATCACCGGTCAGTTGGGGGGCATCGTCAGCTGTTCCGCTTTTGGGTTCCAACGCACCAAACAGACTGATTTGGCCGGACTCCCGATCCTTTTGCGCCGATCGTCCCCGTTCGATCGCCCGATCGAGGACGTTGAAAATCTGCCCCCGGTTGAGCCCGGCGTGTGCGGACAAGCCGTCGAAAGCACCGGCCTTGATCAGTGACTCGATCACCGCTTTGTTGACCTTGCCCAAATCGACCCGACCGGCGAAATCGAAGATGTCGACAAACGCTTCGTCTACCCGAGCTTCGAAGATCGCGGTCAGTGCTGCGGCTCCGACGCCTTTGATCGCACCCAGACCAAAGATAATCTGCGCTTTTTTGAGATCTTCCTTGGGATAATTGATGCTGAATTCCCGCTCCGACCGATTGATGTCAGGAGGGAGCACCTGCACGTCGGCCTGCTGGCCGGCCTTGATGTAGCGGGCGACCTTTTCCGCGTCTTCCTGGTCACAGGTGAGCAGACCGGCTTCGAATTCCACCGGATAATTGGCCTTGAGCCAGGCGGTCTGATAGGTGATCAGCGCGTAGGCCGCCGAGTGGCTCTTGTTGAACCCGTAGCCGGCGAACTTGTCTATTAGCTCGAAGATCTCGTTTGCTTTTTTGGGGTCGACCCCGTTTTGTTCGGCCCCGGCGACGAATTGGGCCCGCTGTTTGGCCATCTCCTCGGGTTTTTTCTTGCCCATCGCCCGGCGCATGATATCAGCGGCCCCGAGGGAGTAGCCCGAGAGGATCTGCGCGGCCTGCATCACTTGTTCCTGGTAGACGATGACGCCGTAGGTCTCTTTGAGTATCGACTCCAGGTTCGGATGGGGATAGACGATTTGCTGCCGGCCGTGCTTGCACTCGACGAATTGATCGACCATTCCCCCTTCGAGAGGTCCCGGCCGATAGAGGGCCACCGCGGCGACGATGTCCTCGAAACAGTCCGGCTTGAGCCGTCTGAGCAGCTCCTGAAATCCCCGCGACTCGAGTTGAAAGACGCCCCAGGTGTTGCCGCCGGATATCAGCTCGAACACCTCGGGGGAGTCGATGGGCAGGGTATCGATGTTCAGCGGCTCGGTGCGATCCGGGCGCTTGTTGATCAGTTTGACCACATTGTCGATCACCGTCAGGGTCTTGAGCCCGAGAAAGTCGAACTTGACCAGGCCGGCCTGCTCGACGAATTTCATGTCGAACTGACTGACCAGCTTGGTCACCTGATCCCGGTCGCTACCGCGAAAGACCGGCACGTAGTGCCACAGGGGATGGTTGCCGATCACCACCCCGGCGGCGTGCATCCCCGCGTGACGGGTCAGGTTTTCGAGGCGCTCGGCGTAGCGAATCAACTCGTCGACCCAGGCGTCCTTGGCCCGGGCCTCCTTGAGCTTGGGCTCACTCTCCTTGATTTCGGCGAGGGAGGTCTTGCCCCCTTCGGGGATCAGCTTGGCGATGCGATCCACCTCTCCGTAGGTCTTGCCCATCACCCGCCCCACGTCGCGCACCACCGAACGGCTCTTGAGCTGATGGAAGGTGGCGATTTGCCCCACATTCTCCTCGCCGTACTTCTGCACCACGTAGGCGATTACTTCTTCGCGCCGATCCTTGCAGAAGTCGATATCGAAGTCGGGCATGGAGACCCGTTCGGGATTCAAGAACCGCTCGAACAGCAGATGCAACGGGATTGGATCCAGGTTGGTGATGCGCAGGGAGTAGGCGACCAGGGAGCCGGCCCCAGAACCTCGGCCCGGACCCACCGGGATGTCCTGCCGCTTGGCGTAGTCGATGAAATCCTCGACGATCAAAAAGTAGCCGGCAAAGCCCATTTGGCAGATCACGTCGAGTTCGGTGTCCAGCCGTTGGCGATAGGCGGCCTGATCCACCGATGTATTGATCCGGTCCAATTCTTCGAAACGGCGGTTCAATCCCTTGTGGGCTTGGTTTCGCAGGTAGTCTTCCAGCGAGACCCCTTCGGGCAGGGCGAAGTCGGGCAGGGAGATCGGTCCGGTCGGGTTCACGTCGCCGCACATTTCGGCGATCAGCAGGGTGTTTTCGACCGCGTCGGGGAACGGCTCGAGGGCCAGCTGCATCTCCTGGGCCGAACGGAGAAACAGCTCGTTGGAGTATCGTTTGTCCGCTTTGGGGTCGTCCAGGGTGACCCCTTTTTGGATGCACATCAGCACGTTGTGCGCTTTGGCGTCCTCGGCGGTGAGGTAGTGCACGTCGTTGGTGGCGACCAGGGGGAGGCCGAGCTCTTTGCCGATCTGGCGCAGGGCGTCGTTGTATTCGTGTTGGCCGGTGTAGCCGTTGTTTTGCACTTCGAGGAAAAAGTGGCCGGGTTCGAACAACCGGGACAGGGCAGATGCCGCTTCTGACGCTCGGACCACCCCACCGGCGCGAAACGCCTGAGCCACCCCTCCACCAAGGCAGGCGGTGGCGCCGATCAACCCCTCGGCGTGCTTGCCCAGCAGCTCGAAGTCGATGCGTGGCCGATAATAAAATCCCTCGGTAAAGGCCATCGAGACGAGGTACTTCAGGTTTTTGTACCCCTCTTCATTGCGGGCGAGCAAAATGAGGTGGCTCGAATCCCGTTGGACCCGGTCGTGGCGGCTCTCCTTGGCCACGTAGACCTCGCAGCCGAGGATCGGTTTGATCCCGGCCTGGGTCGCCCGCTTGTAGAAATCGATCGCCCCGAACATGTTGCCGTGATCGGTCACTGCCACGGCGGGCATGTTCAACGCCTTGACCTGTTCGATCATGTCCGGCAGCCGAACCGCACCGTCCAACAGGGAGTACTGACTGTGCAGGTGGAGGTGCACGAAATTTGAAGCCTGTGTCATACCGTAGTGGTAGGCCAATGGGCCTCTCACCGCAATGGTAAAGAACCACCGAAGTGGATCTCTGTTGAAATCGCGCCGGTTCCGTGGGAAAAATCGCCAACAGAACGGCTGAGATAGGCCAAAACCCGGGAACCGAATCGATGCCCCGAAAACCGATTGAAAACCTCAAGAGCCGCCGCAAACGCCCAAAGAAAGCCAAATCGAGCGAGCCCGGCCAGCGCCAAGTCTGTCCCTGCTGCCATGCGGAGGTCACCTTTTGTTGGAGCTGCCGCTGTGGGTTCAGGCTCTGTCAATCCTGCATGACCGAAAACTTGTGGGGGATGACCTGCAACAATACGACATGGGACTGCCCAGACTGCGGGGAACAGCGATCCTACTGAACGATAGATCTCACGGGAGAAGGACTGCCCGGACTGTGGGGAACAGCGATCCTACTGAACGATAGATCTCACGGGAGAAAGACTGCCCTGACTGCGGGGAACAACGGTCCTACTGAGGGGGAGGTTTAGCGGGCCATGATCGGAACGGTGGTACCGTCCTGCAGTTGGGCCAGTAGGTAGACCGACCCGTTGAGCACGGCGAAGACGTTGGCGATCGTTCCGGCCGGTAGCGCAGGAAGATCATAGACCAAGTCCGGATTGGCATCATTGTCCACATCAAACCCGATGGAGTAGGCCCCTGCGGGCAGGTCGAGATAGGCACCGCTGATGCCGAAATCGACGTTTTCGTAAAGAACGGTTGGTTCCATGCCCTTGGTCACGTTCCAGATGTCCACCTGGCCGACCCCTGCGGCCGCGTGAATCGCCCGCACCCGGATCGAGTCATCGGCCAGACCCTGGAAATCGTCCACCAGCGCCAGGGGCGCGATGTTCATCAGCTGATCATAGGCGACCAGGGTGTAGTGGGTTGCCGGAAGGGCGAGGAAACCGTCGATGCTCAGTACAGCGTCGTCAGCGGATTGGCCCGAGGCGGACACGGAAAAATCGTACCCCGCCGAACCCACCATCAAGAAACCGCTGCCCTCACCAAAGGCCAACCCCTCCACCGCCGGGTCGTCACCGTGATTGACGAAGACATCGACTGGAGGTGCGTCCGGACTGAGATGGAGCACCCTAATCGAGGACTCCCCCTGCCCGATGGTCGCGGTCGTGGCGTCGTCGAACACCGCGTGCAGCATCACCCCGCCGCCGTCGTTGATCGCAAAGACCGTGGTGTTGGTGCCCCCGGGGAGAGCGGGTACACCGTAGATCAGATCCGGAAGGGCGTCTTCGTTCACGTCAAAGCCCACGTTGTACGCTACCGCGGGGAGCTCATAGGCCTCCCCGGCCTGGCCGAAAGCCACATTGTCGTAGAGTTGGCCCGGATCCCCCATTGCGGGAACATTCCAGATGTCAACCGCTCCCACACCGGCTGCCGCGTGAACGGCTCGCAGGCGAATCTCGTCCATGCCCACTTCGGATCGATCATCCACCAGGGCGAGGGCGGAGATGGCGCTCAGCTCGCCGATGGCCGCAGCGGTGTAGTAGGTCTCCGCCTTCAATTCCAGTCCTTCGATGCTGAGCACCGCATCTTCGGGTCCACTGCCCGCGGCAGAGACATCGAAATCGTAAGTACCGGCCGGCACTTCTGCGTACGCGGTTGCCTCTTTAAAGGCGAGGGAAGAGAACGCCAGCGCCCCGTTGGCAAAAACATCGACCGCGGGAGCATCGGCTGACAAGTGGATCACGCGGATGAATGCCGCTGTGGCGTCTCCGTCCGAATCGGAATCACTGTCCGAGTCGGTATCCGTGTCCCCATCCATTGAACCGTTGGTGTCATCGGCATCATCGTCCTCGTCGCATGCCGCGACGGTGGTGAGACCCAAAAACAGCACTGCCCATAGTGAAACGATATAATTCTTCTTTCCAGCAAACATGACTTACCTCCTAATTGGTTGCGTCCAGATTTTGTTCATTTGTCTGACTCTGAACAGGTTAAATCTGTTCAATAGGTTGTCAACAGGTGAGGGAAGATTTTTTTCTTTTTTCTCAGCCGGTGATTTTCGTTTGGTGACGACGGTTCAACGGGGAACAATGGTTGGAGTGAAGGAACAGTTTGGATTCCCTTAACTTCTTATAATTAATGAGAAAAATTGATCGCGGATTTGATGTTGAATTTTGATTGTCAGGGAAACGGCTACAGCAGGGGCTGGGGCGGTACGGCGAAGGTTTTGTGTGGGGGAAGGTCCTTGTTGTCGCCGTAGCAGGCACATCCGGGCGGTTCGAAACAGGAGAGCAGCCAACCGTTGGGACGGCATTCATCGCCGCAGGGAAAATAACCGGTACCGCAGAGCTGGCAGCAGGTTTCGCTGGTGCGCTGGTGTTTCGGATCTTGGGCGCGGGCGAGCTGTACGGCTTGCGCCACTCCTCCGGCAGCCACCAGGGCGGCCACCTGACCGCCTTTGCCGCTGCAGCAGAGCGGTACCACCATCACCGTTGTCATCAGTAAACCGTAAATCGTTTTCATCTTTAACGCCTCCTGCGGGTCGTCCATGACCAATCCTGCAAGTTTCACACCTCAACCGCTGCGCTGTATTTTCATGTGGTTGGCGTCGTTGAATCACTGGGGGTGTGCCCTGTTCGCTACACCTGTGGAGGTGATGTACCGCAAAATCACAGGTGGTGCGGGCGTGGAGTTGCGTTGCCGATCAGCTTTGGTATGCTCTGTCGTGAAGGAAGTCCAACAGTGATAAAAGGGGTGTCCAAGCGCGTCCATCTTGCGGCGGGAATCGTTACCTTGTCGCTCATCGTCATCGTCTGTGCCCGGGATGGGGATCCGCGGATGGGCCTGGGGGGGTGGAATTCGGATCACTACTCCCATACCATGGCCACGGTACTGTTTTGGGAGGTGGGATTGGAGATCTACCGACGGCCGATCCGTTCCCTGTGCTGGGACGATCCCCCTGCGGAACTCACCGCCCGGGTCGCTGAGGCGTGGCGTGTCAATCCGGTCGACATCTGCTGGCCCAAGAGCGACACTTTTGATCGACCGTTGGCGATCAATTGGCAGGCCTTTCCCCGGCCCTATCCCCCGGGGGTGCTGGTCTATTTCCTCCCCGAAGCGATGCTCTACCGCTACGGAGACGCGTCATTCACCGCGATTAACCGCGTGTCGCTTGTCAAACTCGCCGTCGTCGCCCATCTGGCCTGGATGCTGCTGGCCTCCCTGTTCATTCGACTCGGTCCGTCGCTCATCGGTTGGATATTGATCGCTTTTAGCTATAGCCAGTTGATGTTTTGGTCCCTGGCAGGGGTGTACGACGGGGTTGCGGTAGTTGGGATCGCTCTGGCAATGACCCTAATAAAGGAAGATCGCTTTGTAGAGGCGTTGACTTTGTTGTGTGCAGCTTTGTTCATGCATTTTAGGGTTATGTGGCATTTTCCCCTCATGGGTGTCGCTCTGTATGGAACCGCTGCTGCTGTCAAGTCGATCATCCGCGGTCCGGGGTCCTGGATGGACCGACGGCAGGAGTGGGGTTTATTGGGGCTCAGCGCGCTGCTGCTCGGCTGGTCAGGGGTGAGCTTCGGTATGCTCTGGCCCTATCTGCGGGAGTTCCCGCTGAACAATCCGCTGCACCTGGAGCACCTTAAACCTTCGGCCAGAATTGCGCTGGCCTACTTTCTGCCGACCGCATTTCTGGGCGGATTAATGGCCTGGCGACGAATGTGGTTACCGGTGGTCTACCTGGCTTGGTGCAGTTTGTTTTTCATCGCCACACCGCAAATCAAACCGTGGCATGCGCTGGGGCTGTTGCCCGTCCTGGCCCTGGCCTCATTCCGGGGGAAGCAGGCGCAGCGACTGGATCAAACCGTGGTGGTTTTTTTATGGTACCTGGTCGTGATGCACGTCGTGTTCAAGGCTAATCCGACCCCAGCGTGGGTCGCGGAACTGTTTCGCTGATCGGCTGGGTTGTCTTAAATTCCGGGCAGTCCGGGGATATGGTGCAGTATTTTCTCCAGCACGAGGCTCAGCAGGGAGATGACCAGTGCGCCGGCCAGGGCCCAGCCGAAATTGCGGACGGTCAATCGATCGGTCAAGGCGTCGGTGAGCTTGAGCATCAACGCGGAGACCACCAGGCGCGTGAGGAAGGAGAACAGGAAGCCCAACCCAAAGGTGCCGATGCCGATCACCACAAATAGCAGCCAGCCAAAGAAGAAGTTGGCCAGACCAAAAATAATCGAGACGACCACCGCGTCCCAAAATCCGCGAATTTTTATGCCCGGCAGGATTGCCGCGGCAACCCAGACCGAACAGCTGAGAATTAACAGAGACCAAATAATCGACACTGGCGTACCTCCGGTTGTTCACTCTAAGCGTAGGAAGCCCGGACGGTGGAGGCAAGTTCATTTCAACCCACAGTAGAACTTACTGCTGGTCCCTTGTAGTCCAAAATAGTTTGTTCTCACAACAAATTCTCATGATATGATAGTGTCGCCTCTCCATTAAAGGGGATACAAATGAATCGATATTTTTATTTATCAACCATTGTAGTCTTGGTCATCGCAGCTGCTGTCCACTGCGAAAAGCGAACCTCCTCTGACTGGGAGGCCCTCGACGGTGGTCCTGATACCGGGGCCGACGCAGACACGGATGCAGATGCGGACGGTGATGTGGACGGGGATTCGGATAGTGACGGGGATACGGATGGCACGGTCCTGTCCTATATCTGGGTCGCCAATTCGGCTGAGGGTACCCTGTCCAAGGTGGATACGAAAACCCTGGTTGAAGTGGGCCGTTATCGCACCTCTCCAGTGGCGGATTCAGATCCCTCTCGCACGTCGGTCAATCTGGAGGGAGACGCGGTGGTGACCAACCGGAGACCGAGTGAGGGCCCTTCCTCGGTGACCAAGTTCGCGGCGGTCGAAGATCGGTGTGTCGACCGGAACAGCAATGGGACGATCGATACCTCTTCGGGACCGGATGACGTGAAACCGTGGGGTGAGGACGAGTGTATGCTCTGGAACACCGAGCTCGATCCCCACGGGACCGGCGGACAGGTGGGCGCGCGGGCCACGGCCTGGGACGGAGAGGATTTTCTTTGGATCGGTACCTTCCAACAGCACGACAACCCTTCTGCTCAGGAATACGTCTTCAAGGTGGACGGCTCGACCGGGGAGATCCTCGAGCGAACCAAGATTCCGTTTGGTGCCTACGGGGGCGCTGTCGATGGGGAGGGCGGGTTCTGGATCGCCAACAGTTCCCCATCAGGGGAGAACGCCATCGCCCGAGTCGATACCACGACCCTCGCTGTCGAGACCCATGGCGTCCGCGGGGCCTATGGCATTTGTGTAGACACTGACGGGCGGATCTGGACCACTGCCGGATCCCGAGTGGTGCGCTTCGATCCGTCGACCGGAGATGAACTGGAGTCGGGCGCTGTTCCCGGATTGACGTGGGGACGGGGCATCGCGATTGGGGTCAAGGACACCCCGAGTGAGGGATCGGTTTGGGTCGCCGAGACCCTCGGCCGGTTGATCGAGCTGGACCAGGCGACGATGACCCACAAGAAAACCGTCAGACTGGAGACCCCCGGGGAGTTCGGCGGGGTCGCCACAATCGGCGTGGCCGTGGATTACGAGGGATACATCTGGGTCGTCTCTCGGACCGCCAATGCGGCATACAAAGTCGATCCGAGCACCTATGACCACGAAATGGTGGCGATCGGAGACTCACCGTACACCTATAGCGATATGACCGGCATGCAGCTGCAAAACGTCGATCCCATTATCGAATAGTTTCCCGAGCCGACCATCTGTCCACTTCCCAGGATCCGTCCAATGTGGGAACTCGTTGATATTTCACAAAAAAAGCGCCAAGTGAATGGACAGCTTACGGCAACGAGTACAGACTAATTAGATAAGAGGAGGGAAACAAACGGGGGTGTTCACACGCGGTGAGCAAACGAGACGTACGAGAGCGCCTTTCGCAACTGATCGACATCGTGCAGGCATGGATCAGCGATCGTCCGATCGGTGCGGACCGCCATACGGATGATGACAGGTTCGCCGAGCTGGTGCGGGATATGGCCGAACTCGCGGATCAGCTCATTTTGCAGGAAATTGATTCCGAGCGAGAAAAAGCCGCGCTGAACCAGAAGATTGCCGAGCAGAAACAAGCCGAACAGCTCTTGCAGTCTGAAAAAGATCTCGTCGAACAGCTCTTCGAAAGCTCAGAATCCGCCATTGCCCAGGGCAACGACCGGGCCACGGTCCTGCGCATCAACCGCTCGTTCACCCGGATATTCGGTTACACGGCCGAGGAGGCGGTGGGCCGGCAAATCGATGAGCTGATCGCCACCGAGGAACAGAAAGGTGATGCGCACTCGGTAAACGAACGGGTCTGGCGACGACAAAACGTCTACCTGGATCACGTGGCCCGGCGGCGCAAAGACGGCAGTCGTGTCTATGTGTCGCTCACGGTGAGTCCAATCGTGGTGAATGACAAACGGGTCGGCTCCTACGCGATTTGGCGCGATGTCACCGAGCAGGTCAACAACGAAATAGAGCTGGCCAAGTATCGGGATCACCTCGAGGAGTTGGTCGAGAAGCGAACGGCCCAACTGGCCAAGGCCCAAAACGAGTTGCTCCAGGCGGCTCACAAGGCCGGTATGGTCGAGATGGCCAACGGTACGCTGCACAACGTGGGCAATGTGCTCAACAGTGTGAAGACCTCCACCGAGATGATCAACCGAATCTCCAGCGGAGTGCCGTACCAGCGGTTTCGCAAGGCCAATGCCCTGCTGCGGGACAACATGGATAATATCGTGGCGTTCGTGGCCAATGATCCCAAGGGCAAACTGTTGCTGGAGTACTACCTGCAGCTGGAGGACCAGTTCAACAACATGGAGGACGAGATTCGCCACCAGCTCGGACGGCTCAAACGCAACGTGGACATGGTGGTGGAGATCATCGCCACCCAGCAGAGCACGGGCAAGGGCAAGCAGTTCACCGAGAAGTGCTACCTCGACCAAATCGTGGATGAAACGTTGGACGTTCAGGAAGACATGATCGAGCAGCACGAAATCACCGTCATCAAAGAGATTCGCGCCAGCCCGGTGGTCGCGGTACAGCGGACCAAGTTGATCCATATTTTGATCAATCTCATCCGCAATGCAAAAGATGCGATGATCGACACACCGATCAAGGAACGGTTTCTGAGGATTGCGGTGAGCGCCGACAACGACCGCGCCGCGATCGCGGTCACCGACAACGGCATCGGGGTAGACCCCCAGCACCTCGAGAAGTTGTTTACCCACGGGTTTACCACCAAGAAGAGAGGCCATGGCTTCGGTTTGCACACCTGCGCGGAGTACATGGCCGAAATGGAAGGTGAGATTACAGCGGACAGTCCGGGGCAAGGTCAGGGGGCCACCTTCACTATGCGGTTTCCCCTTGTCGAGAGTGTCAGCCCGCCTTCGTCGACCCTCTCTCCGCCCGATGATCCCGCGGCGTTGTTGCGCCGGCGCGCGAGCCGGCGGGACACCCCCACCATGGATATCGACACCCCACCGGCCCGGCGGGATCTGTCCACCCTCCCGCCATACCCCTCTGAGGAGTAGGGTTTGGGAGTATGTTCCAAAAAATAGTGTGTAACGTTTGCTTGGCGTGAGAGATCTAGTTAGATAAACGGGTTCGGTGTACCCATCATCATCTGCATCTGCCGCTTCGAGGAGGATAGTGCAATGGCTGAGATTAATGCTAAAAACATCGGCTTACGAGGTGTAACTGTGGCCGATTCAAAAGTTTCCATGGTCGACGGTGTCAACGGCCGGTTGATTTATCGGGGATATAAAATCACCGATCTGGCCCAGGAGGCCAGCTTCGAGGAGGTGGTCTACCTGTTGTTAATGGGGCGATTGCCGACCGCCGACGAACTCAAAGCGACAGTGGACTTCATGCGGCAAAACCGCCCCCTGCCGCCGGAAGTGGTGGGGATGCTCGAACTGCGAGACAAGAAGGCGGATACGATGGATGTGCTTCAATCGGCGATTGCCGCCTTGAGCGATGCGGATCCGGATCTGAACGGCACCGAGCGCAAAGACCGGGTCCAATCAGCCCTGCGGCTGATCGCCCGCACGGCCTCGGTATTGGCCACGTGGTATCACATTCGTCAGGGAGAGCCCGCCCCGACCATCGATACCGAAGGGTCCCATGCCGAAGCGTTCCTCAAAGCGCTGTGGAAGAAACAGCCCAGTGAGCAAGAAGCCAAATTGGTCGATGTGCTGTTGGTCCTGCACGCGGAGCACACCTTCAACGCGTCCACCTTTGCGGTGCGCGAGGTCGCTTCCACGCGGGCGCGGTTGTACCCATCGGTCGCCGCCGGCGTGGGTGCGTTGAGCGGGCCGCTCCACGGGGGCGCCAACAGCCGGGTGATGCAGATGCTCCGGGAGATCGGTCAGCTGGAAAATGTCGAGCCGTGGATCCGCAAGCGCATTGAAGCCAATCAACGGGTGATGGGCTTGGGGCACGCTGTCTACAAAACAGAAGATCCTCGGGCACAGATCCTGCGAAAGGTTGCGGAATCCACCCTCAAGGGAACCCGGGATCAACGGTGGTTCGATCTGGCGCTCCGGGTCGACGAGGTGTCCCGACGATTATTGCAGGAGATCAAAGGGATCGCGCTCTATCCCAACGTGGATTTCTATTCCGGCGGCGTGCTCAACGCACTGGGGTTGCCGGATGAGCTCTTTCCGGCGTTCTTTGCCGTCTCCCGGGTATCGGGCTGGTGTGCCCACTACATCGAAGAGGAGTTGGCCGAGGCGCAACCCAAGGCTGCGCTCTACCGCCCGCGGGCCAACTACACCGGCCGTTCCTGCGGGCCGCAAGGCTGCCAGTTCATCCCGATCGAGGACCGCGGCGCCGGCTGCCCCTGCGGCGACCCACTCAACTCCTGCGAAGAAGAACTCGCCGCCAAAGCCATCTGATCGAGAGTGTGGGTGCGAGAGTGTGGGGTCTGACCCCGACAATTGACACTTTTTTTTCGATACAGGACGCAAGAAATTGTTCAGAAATACTTGGGGTTAGCGGGCGATGCTACCGGCGAGATCGAGCATCCGGTCTCGGGGGAGATCTGAGGAGAGCACGTAGGCCATATCGCCGTCGAGGAGCACGGCCACGTTGTAGCCGTTCTGCCGGCTGAAGAGAACATTCTTGTTGCCCAGCTTGTAGCGCTGCCCTCCGCTGAAACGGGTGTGACGCGTGTTGAAGATCATCAGGGTGACCCGATGGCCGTCCACGTTGTAGATCATCTGTGCTGCCTGCTCGGCGCGAACATTGGACAAGCGGGCCCCTTCGAAACTGGCCCGTTTGAGCTGCAGGGCTGCCGGACGGACCGGGAAATCGACCTTTCCGCGAAACCAGGTGGCCGCTTCACTGGGATCGGGCCCTTTGACCTCCATCGGGAGCTCTCGCACATGGCGCTCGATGACATCGTCGACATAGGTGGCCAGCTTGACCGGCTCGGGCTCGGTTGTGGGCAAGGCGAGCGCGAAAATCGCTGCGGCAGCAGCGGCCAAGGGTACCACGGCCGCACCCCAGATCACCTTTTTGCGGCGCCCCCGCTTGGCGATTTTGAGCACCTCGGCTCTCAGCTGGGGCGGCGCTTCGATTTGACCCACCGCGCGGAGTTCACTTTTGAAACGGCGTTTGAGCCCGGCTAGCGCGCTGCAGCTCTCACAGGTTTCGAGGTGATTTTCCACGTTGAGCAACACCGCGGCTTCCAATTCTCCGTCCACAAAGGTGTCCAGATATTTTTTGACGTCATTGCAGATCATGACAGTCCCTCTTTCCGTCCACAAAGGTCCAAATACCTTGTTGTCTCATTGCCAACCATCACCGCCCCTCTCTGCTGCGGCGAAATTGTTTGAGGTCGGTCGGCTTGGATGCCTCTTCAGCTCGAGCCTTGCCCGCTTCGAGCCCGGATTCCACTGCAAAATCGATCAGTTCGTGCTGGAGCAGGCGACGTCCCCGATAAAGTCGCGACATCACCGTACCGATGGGACACCCGGCGATTTCGGCGATCTCTTTATAGGAAAACCCCTGCAGATCGGCGAGGACAATCACCAGGCGAAACTCATCGGGCAGCACGTCGAGCGCGCGGTTGAGCTCCCGTTCGAAGAACCGGGTGAAGGCGTGGGCTTCCGGATTGGCGGCAAAGGCCCGCGCCTCGCGATCGAGCAGTTCGTCGTAGATCGGCTCGGTGGCTGCTCGTTCCACATAGCGCCGCTCGTTTGTCTTGTGACGGTAGTCGTTGATGAACGTGTTGGTCAGCACGCGGTACAACCAGGCTTTCAGATTGGTGCCCCACTCGAACTTGCTCTTGAAACGAAAGGCTTTGACATAGGTGTCCTGCACCAATTCGTCTGCATCGGCTTCGTTGGTGGTCAGCTTGAGCGCCGCTGCGTACAGACCGTTCAGATGCTCGAGGCATGCGCGTTCGAACTCGTCTGACTTGGGTTTCTTTTTGAGCGATAATGCCATCGCGTTCAACTCCGTCTCATGGTCGGAACAGGCCTGGTTCGATGTTTATTCCCCAGCGGCGGAGGGAATCAAGTAAGGCGCGTGCTGCAGTGGTCCGAATACTGACGGTGTCGCGTTATCCTACGCCAAAGCGAAAGATGACCCCCAGGTAGAGTTGGAGGATGACGACCAACCGCTCGAGATCAGTGACGTCGTAGTGTCCGACCACGCTGGCGCGAACCCCCACGTCGAACGGTGGCACCAGTCGAAAGGAATCGAGGGCAACCCCGGCGACCACGTTGGGCGACCAGCGCTGGCTGAAGCGGGACATTGCCACGCCGCTGATGATCACCAGCTCAAAGCTCGAGCCGGGGCAGATCCAGGAATTGG
>JANQET010000006.1 GCA_028278265.1 Myxococcota bacterium | reverse complement strand
TCGGCTCATGCCGCGGTCTTAAGGGAATTGAAGACGCGGGCGACAGAAGACGGTTTGATCATTGGGGGCAGCACGTCTGCGAGGCGATCGCCATCAACTGTTCTATCGACGTGGGGTACAGGGCGAAGGCCACTGCGGCACCGTCGTTGACCCGGCGTTCGAGCTCCTGGGTGCCGCGGATGCCACCGACGAAATCGATGCGCTTGTCCCGCCGGGGATCCTCGATGCCCAGGATCGGGGAGAGGAGGTTGTTCTGCAGAATGGCCACGTCCAGGCTCTCCACCGGATCTTGGGGATCAAAGCTGCCCGGCTTGGCTTTGAGCTGCCACCATTTGCCGTCGAGATACATCCCGAACGTCTGCGCCGACGACGGTTTGGGGGTGTCGGTGGGGGAGATGTCGAACGTTTCGGCGACCCGTTGCTTGAACCCGTCCGGGCTCAGCTCACCGAGCTCCAACACGACCCGGTTGTAATCCATGATGTACATCTGGTTGTCGGGGAAGATCACCGTCAAAAAGAAGTTGTACTCCTCATCACCCGTGTGGTTGGGGTTCTGTTTCTTGCGTTTGATACCCGCCGCGGTGGCCGAAGCGGAGCGGTGATGGCCGTCGGCTACGTATAGATTGGGCACATTGGCGAATGCCTGCACCAAGGCGCCGATTTGGGCTTCATCCGCTACTACCCAGAGCCGGTGGCTGATGCCGTCGTCGGCGGTAAAGTCGTAAGTCGGCTGCGCCTGGCAGGCCGCCTCGACGAGTTGATCGATTTTCGGGTCTGCCCGATAGGTCAGGAAGACCGGACCGGTGTTGGCGTTGAGGGTTTCCACGTGTCGGGTGCGATCAGCTTCCTTGTCCGGTCTAGTGAGCTCGTGTTTCTTGATCTGCCCGTTGAGGTATTCCTCGACGCTGGCGCCGGCCACCACACCCACCTGAGTGTGTTCCCGATCGCCGATCTGCATCCGTTGTTCGTACAAGTAGAGGCAAGGTTGCTCATCGCGGAGCATCGCCCGCTTGGTCAGGTGATTGAGGTTCTCCTTGCCCTTGGCGTACACCTCGTCGGCATAGGGATTGATGTTGGGGTCCAAGTCGATTTCGGGTTTGACCACGTGCAGAAAGCTCAGCGGATTGTTTTTTGCCATTTCGCGGGCTTCTGCTGAATTGAGCACGTCGTAGGGGGGACTGGCCACTGCCGCGGCCTTTTCCGGCGTGGGTCTCAATCCTCGAAAGGGTTTGATTACCGACATATCTGGTTCCTCCGGTAGCTTTGGCACGGTGGGCGTAAAGCGCTTGCCCAGGATGCCAATTTACTTGTAAACTACCACCGTTCGACTCAGTGGCAGCCGCTTGGATTGCCATGGTGTTAAAGGAAAAACGATGCAAAAATCAATCCCTTTCGTTTTGGTCCTCCTGTTTGCCGTTCTGATCTTGAGCTGTGATAACGAGGGTGATCTCGCCAGGTTGGATATTTTCAACAACACAAGTGACGATATTGTCGAGCTATATCTGGATGGGGAGGAGTCGACCGGCAATCTCATCAAAGATAAGATCGAGTCGGAAGAGGTGAAGACAAATGTCGCCGAGGTGCTCCCGGGATCATACACCTGGCGGGCCGAAAACGATGACGGGGAGGAGCTGAGCGGGGAGATCGATATGTTTCCCGGCCGGAACAATCTGCATATCAAGTGATCACCGGCGAGAAGGGTTTAGTTCGGATTGCGATAGCTGGCGTTTCTTTCTTTTTTTGAACAATTGTCTTATATTGTACAGGCGATTATAGTTGTTGTAGATTAGAGTTAGTCGGTAAAAACCGCGGTGATCGCTGCAACGGGCGCGAGAAGTTGGTTCCGATTTTTCGCGTCAACGGGGCAGCGCGAAGGAGGTGCGACGGTGTATCGAGTTGTGATTGTGTTGCTCGTGGTGTTGATCCCGGCAATCGTTTCGGCGCAGGCGAGCGGGCGAAATAAGCTGGTCAGTGGTCATACGATGTATCTCGAGGGGAACTACAAGGGTGCCTTGGCCGTCTACAACGAAGTGAAAGAGAAAGAACCGGGCAATCCGGCGCCATTGTACTACGCCGCGTGCGCCATGGCCGCGCTGGATCAGTACAATGAAGCGATCGCTGCGCTCAACGCCGCCGCCTCGATTGTCGGGGACAAGGACGCCTCGTTGCACGCCAAGATGTTGTTCATGTCGGCTGTGGTCCGTGAGCGACAGGGGGATCTGGCTTCCGCCACCACCGCTTGGAACAACTACATCAGTTACGCCAAAGCACATGGCGACGCCGTGACCTTCATCGCGTCGGCGAATTCCAGAATCGAGGCGATCAGCAAGAAGACTCAATTGGACAAGGACTACCAAATCGTCCGCCAGCGAATCGCCAACCCCAAGTAGCGGCATTGACCATTGGCGGGGGTGTTTGTCGAGATGCCTCTACGCCCTTTCCTGAGGGGTAAACATGGCGCGCGATGACGACAAAAAAGTTTACGTCGAAGCCAATACCTCAAAAAGCAGCAGGAACCGAGACGATACGCCATCGTTTATCCGCAACGTGGAGACCAGGGCCGCTCAGCTCAATCCGGCCAGTACCCGCACCCTGCCCCTGCTCACGATGCCGATTACCATCAAACGATGGCGGCAGGTACGCTGGCCACTGTTCATTTTTCTGATTATCGCGCTGCTCACCACGGTGGGATTGATCACCAACGATCGGTTGATCGCCCGGCGGGTCGAACGGGCGGTGGCCAAAGCCCAAAAAATAGAGGGCTTCGGCACAGTGGAGCACCTGGCCTTGTCCAGTCGCTCGCTGATTGACTTGATGGATCGGCACGACGGGCGGTCAAATGTCCAGATTGCCTTTGCCTGGCAGACGATTCTGGACACAGTGCTGCTGGGAGAGAAGACCGGGGATCGTCTCGAGTTGGCCAGGGAAGCGATCGAGGACGCCAGCGAAGAGGTGAACGGCGTGGCCTGGGCCGCTCGCGCCGGGTTGGCCTACCTGGATGGCGATTTCGAAAAAGCCTTGACCCTCACCGAGCAGGGCCTCGAGCAACATGCCGGTGATCCCCGCGTGTCCCTGGTGCGGATGTGGACACTGCTCGCTAACGGGAATTACAAGGCGCTCGGAGAGGCCCACCGCCAGGTGCTGGAATCGACCAATCCCTATATCCCGTTGATTGTGGTCGGTGTAGCGACCGCACTAAAGATCGATGCGCGTCAGACGGCGCTCAACCTGACCGACAAATTGCTCACCGTTTCCCCGGATCACCTCTACGGTGCCCTGGCCACGATTGCCCTGGCGCTGCCCCGCTGGGGACAGGACAATCCCAAGGCCGAAAAAGTGGCCTCGATGCTCACCGACATCGATGCACTCAAGCCTCGCATCAGCACTGCGCCGCCCAATTTCGCGCGTTTGGGACACTATCTGTTCGGCAGGGTGAGCCTGCTGTCGGGACAGATCAAACGAGCGGTCGAATTTCTCGCCAGCGCCGTCACCCCCGACATGGAGCCGGAAGTGCTGGCCTGGTATGCTCACGCCTACGGCAAGCTCAAAGGACCCCAGGCGGCGATCGCGCTGCTCGAACAGCACCAACAGATCGTCGGTCCACCGGTATTCGACGTTCATGCGCACAGTCTGATCTGGTCCCATCGGATCACCGCGGCCACTGCGGTGACCAAGAAGTTGGCGAACACCGGTGCTCTGGGCGAACGAGTCCGGGAATTGCGTTGGCTGCTGGCCATTCGCAGCGGAGATGTCGCTGGGGCGCTGCGGTATATGCCCTCCCCCATTTTGCCGCGACAGCAGTTCTACGCCCTCGAATTGTACCACCTGGCCGCCGCTGCCGGTCACACAGAGGCGGTGGGTAAGGTTATCGACGGGATGAAGCCGCGGCTGGGCGCCTGTGCCCTCGCGCTGAGGCAATGGCATGATCCGGACGAACGGCGTGCCAGCTCATATCTCAAGACCGACGATGGCAACAAGCCGTGTGTCGACGCCCTGAGCGCGAGGCTCCTGCTTCATCAGATCGATCCGGCTCTGCTGAAAACCGCGGTGGATCGCGCGGCCCGGGCGAGCAACCACAGCCTCTCGATTGAGATCGATCGCGCCCTGGTGACCCAGCTGACCGCAGGCAAACAGCCGGCGGTGAAGATTCTCGATCAGGTGCTGATGCACAACCCCGACGGGGTACCCCTGCTCGCGCGGCTGGGTCGCGCGCTCATCGCATTGAACCAGGCGGAGCGGGCGTTGGAAGTCCTCAACAACCGCGAGGAACCCGAGCTCCTCGCCGTGCGCATCCTGGCCGCCCGGGCCCTGCACAACAAACGCCTCGAGGAGCAGTGGATTCAACAGGCGATCGCCAAGAACGACGCCACTCCCCATCCGGCGTTGACCTTCTTCGCGATGGAGCGTCAGCTCGAGGGGAGTCGCTTTCACAACGTGGTAGCGGTGGTGGAGGCCCGGCTACCGACGGCCGGCGCCTGGACCGCCGAGCTCGCCGAGCTCGCTGCCAAAGCCTACAACTCTTTGGGGGAGCGACGCAGCGCCGATCAACTGCTCCTCTCGACGGCGCGTACCGCCCGGTCCACCATGGGGTGGGGAGAATCCTGGGAAGCCAGTCGCGGTGTGATTCGGCTCAACCTGCGGCGCGGTGGAAATTTCATGTACAAAGCCCTCGCCGTGCTCAATGCCCTGTTTGCCGCCGGTGTCAAACACGCGGAGCTGTCCTACAGTCTGGCGGTGATTCACATGCGGCAGGGCAACGAACGGGGGGCCTTGCGGTTTTTGCGCGAAGCGGTCGGCCTGGATCCCTCGTTTACGCGGATCTATCGGCAGCTGGCCGCCCTGGATCGCCTCGACGATGAGCTCATCGCGGTCATGCAGCGCACCGTGCCGGAGTACAAGCCCCCGTCCCGTACACTCTAGCCCAATTGAGGAAAATCAATGATGCACAAGAAAACAATTGCCTGTGCCCTGTGGCTCGCCCTGGGGATGACGGGCTGCTGTCCGGTCTTACCGCCCCAACCCGTGGCACCCCCGCCGAGGGTAGAGGCGCCGCCGCCCCCTGTTCCCCCGAGGCCAAATTTCGACTATCCCGCGGCTCGGCGCGGCGAGGTGGTGGACAACTATCACGGCACCACGGTGGCCGACCCCTATCGCTGGCTGGAGGATCCGGACTCGCCGGAAACCCGCCAGTGGGTAGCGGCGCAAAACGAGCTCACCCGGTCGTTCGTGGAAACTCCGGTGCGCCAGCAGCTGCAGCGACGGTTGACCGAGCTGTGGAACTTTCCCAAGTACGGCCTCCCCGAGAAAAAGGGTGGCCGCTACTTTTTCAAGAAGAACGACGGCCTGCAGAACCAACCGGTGTTGTACGTGCAGGAGAACTGGGAGGCGCCGGCCAGAGCGCTGATCGACCCCAACGGGTTGAGTGAGGATGGGACAGTTGCCCTGACGGGATGGGAGGCCAGTGAGAACGGTAAGTACCTGGCCTACATGCTCTCCAGGGACGGGTCGGATTGGCAGGAGCTGCGCATTCGCCAAGTGGACACGGGCGAGGACCTGCCCGAACGGCTGCAGCGCTGCAAGTTCACCCGGGTGGCCTGGAAGCACGACCACTCCGGTTTTTTCTACGACCGCCATCCCGATGAGGGCACCGTGCCACCTCAGGATGCGAATAGCTACAACCGGCTCTACTTTCACAAGTTGGGCACCCCCCAATCCGCCGATCAGCTGGTCTTCGAGCGTCCCGAACACAAGGAGTGGGGCATCGCCTCCCAGATCACCGATGACGGCAAGTACCTGATAGTGAGAATCAACGTGGGCACGGATCGGCGTTCGAGAATTTACTATCGCCGGGTCAAGAGCAACAAGCCGTTCGTGCCGTTGATCGATACCTTTTCCGCCCGGTACACCTTCTTGGGCAACATCGGTCGCACGTTCTATTTTCTGACCGATCTCGACGCCCCCCGCGGGCGCATCATCGCGGTGAATCTGAAAAAGGCCGACCCCCAGCACTATCGAACCGTCATTGAGGAGCAGGAGGATGTGCTCCATTTCGCCGCCATGCGGAAGGGACATTTTGTGGTGTCCCACATGCACCACGCCCGCCATGTGCTCAAACTGTTCGATCTCAAAGGGAAGCTCGTCCGGGAGCTGCCCTTGCCCAGTATCGGCAGCGTCTACGGGCAGACCGGCAGCATGTCGGACCGGGAATTCTTCTTCCGCTTTGCCTCGTTTCTCCATGCGGACGCGGTGTTGAAGTACGATTTCGACACGGATCAAGTGATCCCGTTTCAGGTGCCCGAGCTCGATTTCCCGGCGGCTGAGTTCGAGATCAATCAAGTATTTTTCGAATCCAAGGACGGCACCAAGGTGCCGATGTTCATCACCCACAAAAAGGGGATTCCCCTGGACGGCTCCCATCCCACCCTGGTCGAGGGGTACGGCGGGTTCTCCATCAGCCGCACGCCCAACTTTCGCCTCTCCCGGCTGCCGTGGCTCGAAAACGGCGGTGTGTTCGTGCTGGTCAACCTGCGTGGGGGATTGGAGTACGGTGAGCAATGGCATCGGGCCGGTATGTTGGGGAACAAACAGAACGTGTTTGACGATTTCATCGCCGCGGCCGAGTGGCTGGTGGCGAACCGATACACCAGCGCGTCCCGGCTGGCCATCATCGGCGGCAGCAACGGGGGGTTGTTGACCGCGGCCTGCATGTTGCAGCGGCCCGATCTCTACGGGGCGGTGATCTCCCTCGTGCCGGTGATCGACATGCTGCGCTATCACAAGTTCACCCTGGGGCGCTATTGGGTTCCCGAGTACGGCAACGCCGAAGCGGATCCCGAGCACTTCAAATTCCTCTACGCCTACTCCCCGTTGCACAATGTGACATCGGGCGTGACCCATCCGCCCACCCTGATCATGACCGCCGACACGGATGATCGGGTCGTCCCGCTGCACGGCAAGAAATTCGCAGCCACCGTCCAAGCGGCAGATACGGGGGAGCACCCGATTCTGCTTCGCGTGGAGACCAAGGCCGGCCACGGACGGGGCAAACCCACGGCCAAACGCATCGAAGAGGCGGCGGATATCTACGCCTTCCTGTTCAAGGTGTTCGGCATGACGGTGGCCGATCCCAACGAGAATTGAGACGTGTGACCAGCGCAACTCCGGATAGAAGAATCGACGAAATCCCGGCGGGGATTGCTCAGCAGCGACCGATGATGTGAGTGCCCCCTTTGCCTGCCAGTGCGTCTTCGAGGGTTTGGGGATTGGTGATGATCGCCCGCTTGCCGCCCCGATCGAGGAACTCAATCACCGCTTTGACCTTGGGCCCCATACTGCCCGGCGGGAACTCTCCGGCTTCGTAGAGCTCGTTGAGCTGCTCTGAGGTGATCGCGCTGATCGGTCGCTGCTCGGGGGTGGCGAAACCGATCATCACCTGAGGCACCTCGGTGAGGATGACGAAGATTTCGGCCTCGATCTCCGTGGCCAGCAGGGCGGAGGTGAAGTCTTTGTCGATCACCGCTTCGACCCCCTCATAGGAGTTGTCCTCCTTCTTGATGATCGGGATACCGCCGCCGCCGCAGGCGATGACGATATGGCCGGCCGCTGCCGAATCGCGGATCATGTGCCGCTGGACCACCTTGGTCGGTCTGGGGGAGGGCACCAGGCGCCGCCAGCCCCGTTTGGCCGTGTCCTCGGCGATTTTCCAATCCAGCTCCTGCTGCCGTTTCTCGGCTTCGGCCCGGGTCAGGAACGGCCCGACCGGCTTGCTGGGATTCTTGAACGCCTCGTCTTTGGGATCGACCAGCACCTGGGTCACCACGGTGACCACGTAGCGGTGTTTGTGGCGCGCTCTCAGCTCGTTGAGCATCGCCTGTTGGAGAAAATACCCCAAGCTGCCTTCGGTCTGGGCGACCAGCACATCGAGGGGCATCTTGGGCACCGATTCGTCGCCGGATTCATTGAGCAGCAGCAGATTGCCCACCTGGGGACCGTTGCCGTGGGTGATCACCAGGTTGTACTCGCGGTCCACCAGGGTCTGCAGGGTTTCGCAGATCATCTTGGCGTTGCGCTCCTGGTCGCTGATGGTCCCCTTTTCGCCCCGCTGCATGAAGGCGTGTCCGCCGAGGGCGACCAACAGTACGGGCTTCTCTTTTGGCTGTAGATTCATCGATCAACCTCCTCTCCGAACGGCTCGACGATGCCCCCCGCTACCGGGACGAGCATACCGTCCTCTTGTTTGACGAGCAAATGACCTCGGTCATCCAGCCCCACGGTCGTGCCGACCACTGAACCGATGCGCACCTGCCGGCCGAACGGTTCGGCCAATTCGCGCCATTCGTCCAGTAGTTTCGACGGCCCGTCGGCGTGCATCTCGTTCAGCCGCGATTCCAATCCGGCGATCCAATGGGCGGCGATGGTTTCGATGGTGCAGTCCGAAAGGACCGCTCCGGCGATCGTCTCGAGCTCCTCGGGAAATGGCTGTTGCCCGAGGTTGAGTCCGAGCCCCACCACCGCCAACACGGGACGTTGCTGAACCCGGGGCGCCTCACACAAAATGCCCGCGACTTTGCGACCATCGAGCAACAGGTCATTGGGCCATTTGAGCCGAGCCGGCGCCCCCGCGAGTCGGTGAACTGTCTTGGCGACAGCCGCTCCGGCGGCCAAGGGGACCAGGGGGAGGGTTTGGTTGATCGGTTCGGCGATCGATGCCACCGCGGATATGTAGAGATTTCGGCCCGGGGGGGAGTGCCAGCTGTGTCGCTGACGACCGCGGCCCGCGGTCTGATGGCCGGCGATGACGATGTGCCCGGCCGCGGCCTGTCCGTCGAGTATTCGGCGCACCAACTCGCTGGAGGTGGAGTCCATCGACGCTTGGGCGATCACAACCCGCTCCCTTGCTTCGCTCCGCTCAGCCAACGATTTCAGAAACAGCTGCGTATCGAATCGCCAGCGGTCCATGTTCATTCCACCTGTAGTAGAAACGAGAGGTCTGCCGCCGGCGCCGAATGGGTCAGGGCGCCCACGGAGATGGCATCGACGCCGGTGGCGGCGATCGAGGCGACCGTGTCGAGGGTCACCCCCCCGGAGGCTTCGATGAACAGTCGACCCGCACCCCGGTTCACGCAGCGCTCGATCGCGTCGGGGGCCATGTTGTCGAGCAACACCGCGTCAGCCCCCTGGGCCAGGGCCTGTTCGAACTCGGCAAAATCCCGCACCTCTACCTGGACCCGCAAGGGGTGGGGGGCCCCGCGCTGACATCGTTTAACCGCTGCCGGGAGCGAACCGGCGGCAGCGATGTGATTCTCTTTGATCAGGATCCCACCGGCGAGATCGACCCGATGGTTGAATCCCCCCCCGTGGCGAACCGCGCGGCGCTCCAGGTAGCGGAGGCCCGGGCTGGTCTTGCGCGTATCGAGGATTTTTGTTTTCGCCGAGGGCAATGCCTCGACATATCGCCGGGTCATCGTGGCCACGCCGCACAAGCACTGGAGAAAGTTGAGCGCCACCCGCTCGGCCATCAGCAATGACTCGGCCGGACCGTTGGCCCGGAGCACCACTGCGTTCAAGCCCGCCAGGGAGCCGTCGGGGATCGCGACCGTCACTTCAATCTCGGGATCGACTCGCTGCATCACGGCGGTGAAAACGTCCCCGCCGGAAACAATCAGATCCTCTCGGGCCAGGACGCGCCCACTGTGTCGGAGCTCAGGCGGTACGGTCAGTCGGCTGGTGACGTCGCCCCGGCCCAAATCTTCCTCGAGGGCGGTATCGATCAGGGCGATTACGTTGGGGGGCAGGTAGCTTGACATTCGTTCCTCTTCGTTGGCCCGGTGTCGCTCACAGACCGTAGCCGGTTCGCAGAATCTCCATAAAAATATTGCTCGCCGCGTGAAAGAAAATGGGCGCCCCGATGCTCCCCCGCTTGGCGCGCAGCCAACCGAAAGCCAGGGCGGGAAAAAACACGCCGAGCCGGCTGGGGTTGAAATCGGTCAGATAGTGGCCCACGGCAAAGGCGGCGGCCTGGATTAACAGCGCCCAACCGACTTCCGCGCCGAGCAGCCGGATGCGGCCGCGAAAGATGTCGTTCAGCCGCCCCATCAGATAGCCGCGGTAGAAAAACTCCTCGGGCAGGGCGACGACGATCAGGTGGGACAAGGCGACCGAGGGGTAGCCGTCGGGCCAGGCGAACTGCCAGCTGCGATCGGCGATGCCCCAAAAGACGGGAGAGGCGAAGACCAGCGGGGTAAAGGTCAGCACCATCGCCCCGATGGCCCAGCCCAGATCCCCCAGGGGCCGGCCCCGGTGGAGGCCGTAACGGGCATAGGGCTTGTCTCGCCGATCGAGCACGATCACCGGTAACAAAATGAACACCACACCGACCAGGGCGTGGAGACTGCCGAACAGGGAGAACGCCTTGTCGATCCAGACCAGGCCGACGATCAGGACGAGCTGCAGCAAAAAGATAAGGGTGACCTCTGTCTCTATTTTTGGCGGGAGTATCGGAGGATCGGATCTCGTATGCATCTCAACCATTTTAGACCGCTTCGCCGAAATCGCCAGCGTTGTCAACGGTCGGCAGTATCGAAAGACGAATTGACCGATCCCGTTGCGCCCCGAAGAGGCTGGCGGTATCGTTGACAGCGGTTTGCACCTGAACAGCTGACCGAAGAAAAGGACAAGTGCGAATGAAAAAAGTAGTGGCGATTCTCGCTTCCCCCCGCAAAGGGGGCAATTGTGAGCTGATCGCAAAAGAGATCAGTCGGCAGCTCAGCGAACCCCATCAGTTGGAGCTGTTGCGGTTGGCAGAGTTCGATATCAAGCCCTGTACGGCCTGTTATCGGTGTCTGTTCCTGGGGCGGTGCGTGCTCAAAGATGACTATCCGCAGGCGGTCGGTGCATTGGTCGCCGCCGACGCCCTGATTGTCGCCGTGCCGACCTACTTTCTCGGTCCAAACAGCCTGTTGAAGACGTTTCTCGACCGGGGGATGGCGCTCAATACCGAGACCGAGAGGCTGTGGGGGACACCGGCTGTCGGCGTCGGTATCGCCGGCATTCCGGGTAAGGAGGGGTACACCCGATTGGGGTTGGAGAGTTTTTTGAAGTTGGCCCTCTGTGACGTGAGAGCCACGGCGATGCTCTACGGGGCGCTCCCCGGGGAGGTGCTGCTCGGGGATGAAGGCCGGCAGAGCGCCAAACGATTGGCCGATGCCTTGGAGGGGCGCGCGGCAGATCGATCGGAGGGGCCGAGTTGCCCGGTCTGCGGGGGCGTTTCGATTCGTTTCCTGGGCAACGACCGGGTGCAATGCCTGCTCTGCAGCAATGCGGGAACGATACAGTCAAAGAACGGGGTAATCCGCCTGGACATTCAATCCGGCGGCCACGAGCTCTTTGCCACTCTCGACGACGCCACCAGGCACTTTCAGTGGCTCAAAGGGATGAAATCCAGATTCAAGGAGAAAATCAGAGAATTGAAGGAGCTCAATCTTCAGTACGAAGCGGAGGGCCACTGGGTGACGCCCGGCTCGCCGGTTGAAAAAGTGTCCTCGAAAGACGACCGATAGGAGGTTCTCTATGGGGTTTATCAAACGACTTTTCGGCATCAGCGTTACCCCATCCCCGGCCGATTCATCCTGCTGGGAGGTCAAAGATGGGCAGATACTTCTCGATCTAACGAAGGCGCCCCAGCTCAAGAACCCGGGCGGCGCGATTCGCCTGGAGAACAAGGGACTCGACAAACGGGTGCTGGTGTTTTGCGACGAGCAGGGTCAACTGCACGCGATGCACAACAAGTGTGCCTGCGCTGGATGGCGCCTGGATCCCCACGTGAGCTCATCCACCGTGCAGTGCTGCACCCTGGGAATGTCCACCTACAGCTACGACGGTCAGGTGATCTCCGGATCGGCAAAGGAGCCGGTGCAGGTTTTTGAAGTCGAGCGAGAAGACAATACCGTGGTCATAAATCTGGCGTAGTCAGGGGCAGGTCTCCGTGCCGGCCCGCCGAGAAAGGGCAACCACAGGGGGGCTGCCCCCTATTGAGCCGTTAGCACGAGGACGATTCGGGCGACCCCCTCTTTGTAATCCTTGCGGTAGACGTAGCTGATCGACCCTTTGATCTTGAACACCGCTCGCAGGTTGCTCCCCAATTCAGGCGGTTTCTTGAGGCCGGATTTGATCTTTCGGTCCTGCCAATAGCGGTTTTCTTCGGTTTCGGACATTTCGAGGATCCGTCCGCGGAATGCGACCCTCAGCTCATCGTTCCCCCTGACGTTGATCGGGACGATCTTTTTTCCGTCGGGCCAATGGAGTCGTTTCAGCAAGAAGTAGTCCCTCAGCTCGTCGACGGTGACCTCCTTTTTGGTGACGGACTTGTTGACGACGATGATGATGTCCTCCGGACTGTCGGCCAGGGCATTGTTCGCGATCCACAGCGAAGACGCTGACAGGAGGAAGACGAGATAGCAGCTGGTCAGTGTGTGCTTCACGCAACCCCTTTAGAACGACACCGCCAGTTGTACCGCAAACATCCACACCCTGAAATCGTCCCCATCCAACGGATAGACGTACAACGCTTCACCCTTAATCGCAACGAACGCCGAGGGTTTGAAGTTGATACCACCTATGCCAATCAGCGTTTTGTACAACGGAACCGTGTCATCGAGATGGCTGTACTCCAGTGAGATGTACGGGGTGAGTGTCTTCTGGCCCAACCACTCGTCGAGGGGGAGGGTGTAGCCCAGCATGCCATACCCGAAGTAGGATATGAAATCGGGCTGGTATCCCGGTCCCTCGGACTGGGGCCGTGGGGTTCTCAGACTGTAGCGGGCCATGCGCCAGACGTATTCGGCCTGGAACCTGAAATTGTAAGCCTCCAAGAGGAAGTCGAACGACGCGATGGTGTCGGTGTACTTCTCAGTCAGTTCTTTGCTCAGGCGGAACTCCGGCACGACGGTGTCGATGGTGCGCTTGAGATCGGTGTACTCTCCGTAGTAGCCGTATCCACCGGCGGCCACTTGGACCTCCCGCCCTTCGTAGGAGAGCTTCAGCTTCAATCCCACCGCTTTATTTTCGTCCAGATCCATAATCGTGTCCATCGGTCCGCGGCCGTTGGAGATGGTCACCGCGTAGTCGAGATAGGTGCGATTCGCCGGAAAGAATCTGCCGTGAACCATCACGCCCAATTGGGCGTGGGGCACCGTGCGGGTGATCTGCATATAGGGGGGGCGAACCGAAAGCCGAACCGGGCTGCCGTGCTCCACGTTCCAAATACCGTAGGGGGTGAGATAGTAGCCGACGACTAATCCCAGATAGTCCCGGGGTTGCCAGGTCAGATGGGCCCGTTCGATGGCGATGCCGCCCAAGCGAAAGTGTTCGTTGGAGAGTTGGTCGTCCACCTCGGTATCGATCCGCTCGTAGTCCAATCCCAGCTGTCTGTACTCGAACTGAGTTTCCTGCCCCAAGGGGCGGAAGGTGAACCGCAGCTCGACGATCGAGGAGAGGGTGGGGGTCATTTGACTGGCAAAATAGAGGTTGAGGTTTTGCATGATGAAGGTGGAAGCGGGCCAGCCGAGGGCGTGCATCAGTGTCCCCTCCTTGGCCAGTGCCTTGAAGAACATCGTGTCGAAGAACCCGTAGACCTGGATGCCGGTTTCCACATCGTCGATCTCTTGCATTTCGAACATCGTCATCTGCAGCTCGTCCAAGCGCTCTTCATAGTCGGCAAATTGATCGGCATATGCTTCGAATTTGACGTCGTAGGCCCGCTGTAATTCATCGAGTCTGCGCTCGGTGGGCGTCTGGTCCGTCGACGGTTGCGTTGCCGGATCGTCTGTATCCGCACCTGTCGGTAAGAGTGTTTTTTCGGTTGAACGCTTCGCTTCTTGGGCCAGGATGTCGGTCGTGCACCACAGGGTTGAGAGGGCAATAAACCAGGTGATAGCCGGGGTCTGAATGTTTTTCCTAACGAAATTCACAATGTTCCTCGTGCCGTCCCTCGCTGCTATTCCTTGGGCAAAACGAAAACAATGGTGACCACGCCTTCCTTATAGTTTTTGCGATAGGTGTAGCCGATCGCTCCTTTGATGCGATAAACCGCTTTCACCGTGTTGCCCAGCTCCGGTGGTTTCTTGTGCCCGGACTGAATCTTCCGATCCAGCCAGTACCGGTTTTCCTGCGTTGCCGTCATACCGAGGACGCGCCGTCGGAAAGCATCCCGCAGCGGCGTGTCCTCCTTGACATTGATCGGCACGACCTTCTGGCCGTCGGGCCAGCTGAGCCGGTTCTTGAGAAAATAGTCCTGCAGCTCGGCGATCGTGACCTCTTTTTTGGCGACCGATTTGTGGACGATGACCACGATATCCTCCGGGTCCTCGGCCCGAGCTCGATCCGTATGGAGGAGCAACGCCCCGAAGAGCGTCAGGCAGAGATAAAAATGGAGTGGTGTGCGTCTCACAATTCTCCTCTCAGAACGCCACGGCCAATTGCGCCGTCAAGATCCAGCTCCTGAAGCTATCATCGTGGATCGTGTGGATGTACGCCGCTTCCAGTTTGAGCGCCACATACTCCGATGGTTTGAAGTTGATCCCCAGGATCGGCATCAGGGTGGTATTGAGGTCGACTGTCTCGTCCAGATTGCTGTATTCCAGCGACACAAAAGTGGTGATCGTTTTTTGATCCAGCCATCGCTCCAAGGGGAGCGTGTAGGCCAACAGACCATAACCGAAAATGGAGAGGTAGTCGGGTTGATACCCCGGTCCGTGCATCTGATCCCGTGGCGGGCGAAGGCTGTACCGGGTGAGCCGCCAGACATACTCAGCCTGCAATCGCCAACCATAGGCCCGCAACAGAAAATCGAATGCACCGAGATATTCGGTGTAGTTCTCCGTCACCTCCTGTCTCACACCAAAACTGGGAAACACGGAGGTCACTGCCCGTTTGATGTCGGTGTAATCGCCGATATACCCATAGCCGCCGGCTGCGAGCTTGACGTCGTTTCCGTTGTACGACAGCTTCAATTTGAGCCCCACCGCTTTGTTCTCATCGAGATCCATAATCGTGTCCATCGGTCCGCGACCATTGGACACGGTTACCACGTAGTCGAGGTAGGTCCGGGCCGCCGGGAAGAACCGTCCGTAGGCCATCACCCCCAATTGGGCCAGGGGGACCACGTGGGAGATCTGCATGTACGGCGGACGGATAGAGAGCCGCACCGGACTGCCGTGCTCCACATTCCAAATACCGTAGGGGGTGAGATAGTATCCGGCGATCAGGTTGAAAAAGTCGATGGGTTCCCAGGTCACGTGGGCGCGCTCGATCACCACCCCGCCCAACCGGAAGTGCTCGTTGGAGAGTTGATCGTCGACCTCGGTGTCTAAGCGATCGTATGCCAATCCCAGCTGACTGAACTCGAACTGTCGCTCGTCACCCAAGGGTCGAAAGGTGAAACGCAGTTCGACTATCGAGGACAAAGTGCGGGTCATCTGCCCGGCGAAGTAGAGGTTTAGGTTCTGCAAAATAAACGTCGAGCTGGGCCAGGCCAGCCCCTCCAACAACGAGCCCTTTTTGGAGAACGCCTTGAGAAACAACACGTCGAAGAACCCGTAGATCTCGATTCCGGTGTCGGTCTCCTCGAGCTCCTGGGATTCCAGCAGGGTCAACTCGAGCTCTTCCAACTGTCCGTCGAAATCCTCGAAGCGGGTTTCGAGCGAGTCGAATTTGCTCTGGTTGTTGGCTTTGAACGCCTTGATCGCCTCGGCTTCGGATGCTGCTTCGGGGGGCTCGCTCGTCTCGGCCGACCCCCCGGAAAGACGAAGGGTGATCAGCGTACCGCACAATCCAGCCAGTATCATCCGGGCAAGCGCACTGGCGCGACGGGTGTGGCTGAGCCGGTGGGTGAGCGACATCATGGGTTGGCCTCGCTCTTGGTCGGCTCCGGCGCTGGTTTTGCCGGCAATACGAGTACGATGTCGACAACCCCTTCCTTGTAGTCCCGGCGATAGACGTAGCTGATCGCCCCCTTGATTTTGAAGACAGCCCTCAAGTTGTTGCCCAGCTCCGGGGGCTTCTTGGCGCCGGCTTTGATTTTGCTGTCCTGCCAGTAACGGCTTTCTTCGGTCTCGGTCATCTCCAGGACGGCCCTGCGAAATGCCGCGCGAAGGTCCGAATCGGATTTGGCGTTGATCGGCACCACCCCGCGGCCGCTGGGCCAGTTCAGTCTCTTCTTGAGGAAGTAGTCGCGCAGCTCGTCGATGCTCACCTTCTTTTTTTGGATCGACCTGTTGATCACGACCAGGATATCCCGCCTATCATCAGCTGTCGCAGGGCGCGGTGCGGCCACGGCGGTCCAGAGTCCGGCGATGAGAAGAAATCGTATGTGCGTTCGAAGAATCAACTCACTCCTCTAAAACGAAACCGCCATCTGGGCCATGATAAAGGCGACCCTGAAATCATCGTTCTTTGTGGGGTGCAAATAGGTCCCCTCCAACTTCAACACGACGTAGGCCGACGGTTTGAAGTTGAGCCCCACCACGCTGATCAGAATCGAGAACAGATCGATGGTTTCGTCCTGTTCGCTGAATTCGAGGGACACGTAGGGGGCGAGCTTCATCTCGCCGAGCAGGTGTTCCAGGGGAAGTGTGTACGACAGCATGCCGTACCCCCCGTAAGCCAGATAATCCGGTTTGTACCCGGGCCCCTCCATTTGGGGTCGCGGCACCCGGATGTCGTACTGGGTCAACCGCCACACGTACTCCCCTTGAAAGCGAAAATCCCCGGCTTCCAGCAACAGATCGAACGCGCCGATGTATTCGCTGTAGCTCTCCGTCACCTCCTGACCGACGGAGAATTCGGGGGTGACGGATTTTACGTAGCGTTTGATATCGGTGTAGTCCCCCATGTAGCCGTAGCCGCCGGCAGACAGCCGGAACTTCTTGCCCTCGTAGATCAGTTTGAGCTTGAGTCCCAGGGCCTTGTTTTCGTCCAGGTCCATCACCGTGTCCATCGGTCCCCGCCCGTTGGAGAGGGTGATGCCGTAGTCGAAATAGGTGCGCGCCGCGGGAAAGAAGCGGCCTTTGACCGCGATACCCAATTGGGCTTGGGGGACCACCCGAGCGACACTCATGTGCGGCGGTCGAATCGAAGTCCGCACCGGACTGCCGTGCTCTTCGTTCCAGATGCCGTAGGGGGTCAGATAGTACCCGGCGATCAAACCGAAATAATCGCGCGGCTGCCAGGTGAGGTGCGCCCGTTCGATCGACACCCCCCCGAGACGAAAGTGCTCGTTGGACAGCTGATCGTCCACTTCGGTATCAATCCGTTCGTACGCCAGGCCGGCAGCTGGAAATTCAAACTGTTGTTCGTTGCCGTGCGGTCGAAAGGTGAAGCGCAGCTCGGTGATCGCCGAGAGGCTGTCGCTCATGCGGCTGGAAAAATAGAGGTTGGTGTTCTGCAGGACGAAGGTGCTCTCCCGATTGGTCAGGCCCTCCATCAGCGAGCCCTTGTGGGCCAGCGTTTTGACGAAGGCCACATCGAAGAAGCCGTAAATATCGATGCCCCTCTGGTCCTCGTCGACCTCCTGGTCATCGAACATGCTCAGTTCGAGATCGGCAATCGTCTCGTCGTACGCTGCTATTCGCTCGTCGAATTGTTGAAACTTCAGCTGGTACTGTTCATTGAGATCTTCAATCGTGTCTTTGGTGGATGGTGCTGCTTTTTCGACGGTCTGATCCTTCTCCGCTTGATCTTGCTGAGCCCAAGACACCATTGGGGCGAGCAACGGGATTGCCACAGCTATCGAGCACAACAGCGCGCAACTCAAATGTCCATGCTGTCTCGTCCCTCGATTGGCGTATGGGACCATCAACCGCGCCTACTGGTTGCACATGGAGGTCATCAGCTCGAAATCTTCTTTGGAAGCGCAGAAATTGGGGATGCCGTCGATGGAGAAGTCACAGCAGATATAGGTTCCCGGGCAGTTGTTGGGATCTGCTATGCAATCCTGCAGTGAGCAATACCCCTCCAGGTTTCCCGGCTGCAGCACACAATAGTCGGCCTCCTCGTTGGCGCATTCGCCGCCCGCTTCGGTGCAGACCTTGCCCATCCCGCTGGGCAGATCAGTGTCGGTATCCGTGCCGCCATCGGGTACCGGTGTGGTATCCTGCTCCTGGACCGGGTAGCAGGTGTTGTTTTCCCAGATGAACCCCTCACCACACCGGTCGTCATCGTCGAGGCTGCACGATGACCAACATAAAACGAGGACAACTATCATCGGCAAACTCAATTTGTATCTCATTGGTATGTCTCTCCCCTAGGTACTGACAGATATTATCTCAACGATAAGCGTAGACTATTATTACGCCAGCGCAAAGAAAGTTTCCCTAATTCAATCCGTCTATGGGGGCATTGACAGGAACTAGATTTGTCCCAGATTTCGCGCTTGGCCGGTAGTTGGATGTTGCGTTGAAGGGATCTACCAGCGATAGCCTCTAAAGATTTTGTGTTTGTCAATCTGGCCGGCGTGGCGTTCGACGACTTCAAACATCTGGGAGAGCACCTCGTCGGTGAGCAGGTGGGGCTTGAGACCGAGCTCGCGCAGTCCCGTGTGGACCGGGTTGTAGTAGTGCTCCTCCGCCTCGACCCTCGGGTTGGCCAGGTTCTCGACGGTCACCGCGTGCCCTCTGGCCTTGCCCACGCGGGAGACCCGATCGGCCAATTCGTTGACCGAGAAGGTCTCCACGAATTGATTGAAGACGCGCAGCTCACCGGGCGCGGCAGGGGTGAGCAGTGCCAATTCGACGCAGGCCAGGGTATCGCGGATATTGAGATAGCCCCGCGTTTGTCCCCCCTTGCCGTAGACGGTCAGCGGGTATCCGGCCACGGCCTGCACGACGAAGCGGTTGAGCACCGTGCCGAAGATTTCATCGTAGTTGAAGTTGGTCTTCAGTTCATCATCGAGATCGGTTTCGGTTGTGGATAACCCGTAGACCGGGCCTTGCATCAGATCAGTGACCGCCAACTTCCAGGTGCGCACGTAAAACCAAAGCAGGTCGGTGTCCTGGATCTTGGTCGTGTGATACAGCGAGCCGGCCTGCCGGGGATAGAGAAACCGATCCCGGCGGCCGTTGTGGTCGATGTCCAACCACCCCTCTTCGATGTCGATGTTGGGCGTGCCGTACTCCCCCATCGTGCCCAACTTGATGATGTGGCACTGGGGCACAAACGCGTGTACGGCCCAGGCGAGGTTGAGCGTGCTGCGCAGGTTGTTGGTGATCGTCAGATCGGCGGCGCCGTGATCGAGCATCGAAAAGGGCGCCGATGGTTGCTCGGCGTAGTGGATCACGGCTTCGGGTTCGAATTGCTCGAAGATCCGGCTCAAAAACGGGTAGTCGCAACAATCGCCGATGTGGGGGGTGATTGATTTTCCGCTAATCGCCTTCCAGCGGCGCACTCGCTCCAGCAGATTGGGGGTTTCGTAGAGCCCCTCGACATCTCGTTCCCGACACAGCCGGCGGCGCAAGTAGTTGTCTATTACCCGGACCTCGTGACCCTTGGCGGAAAAGGCCATCGCCGTCGGCCACCCCAGGTAGCCGTCCCCGCCGAGTATGAGTACCCTCATCTTCTTCCTCCTTTTGCCACCAACCAAGGTCGCGAAAAACGACCGGATACTTCAGGTTGTAATAAGTTTGAACGAGTGCAGCAACGTGCGGATGTCGTCCGTGGTCATCGGCGGCTCGTTGTCCGAGATGTAGGGGTTGTCGACAGTGGCCGAGAGCACGTCGGTGTACCCCTCGACGGTGGGGGTGTCGAAGCCCCTGAACGGCGGCGTCACCACGAAGTATTTTTCCAATTCAACGGCTCGCCGGGTCTCCTCGGAGTTCATCAGCTCCTCGTACATTTTTTCACCGGGACGGGCACCGATGGTGACGATTTCGATGGACGACGGATCCCGCCCGCAGCGGGGTGCGAACTCTTCGATCATCACCCGGGCCAGGTCCTCGATGCGGACTACCGGCATCTTGGTGATGAAGACGTCCCCTCGCTGGGCCTGGCTGGCCGAGTCGATCACGAGCCGCACCGCCTGCTCGATACTCATGATGAACCGGGTCATCCGGGGATCGGTCAGGGTCACCGGCCCCCCCTTCTGAATTTGGGCTTGAAACACGGGAATCACCGAGCCCCGCGACCCGAGGACGTTGCCGAACCGGGTCGAAGCGAAAATCGGCCCCTCCCCTTGAAGGTTGCTATTGGCCGCGGTCATCAGTTTTTCACCCATCAATTTCGACGTACCCATCACACTGGTCGGATTGACCGCTTTGTCCGACGAGGTGAAGATGACCCGCTCCACGTTGTTGTCGCACGCGGCGGTCATCACGTTTTCGACGCCGATGATGTTGGTCTGCACCGCCTCGAACGGGGATTTCTCACACATGATGACATGCTTGAAGGCCGCGGCGTGAAAGACCACATCGATCCCCTGCATCACCTGGCGCAATCGGTCCCGATCGCGCACATCGGCCAGACGGCACTGCACTCTGGCGTCTGAGGAGAAGCGACGCTCCAGAAAGAAGAGCTCGCTCTCGTTGTTGTCGATGGCCCGAATTTCGAGCGGCGCACCGGGTGCTTCGACGAGCTGCCTGGTCAACTCCGCACCGACGGTGCCACAGGCGCCCGTGACCAGGATACGTTTTCCGTTGAGCATTTTTTTCCTATCTTGCCCGCGCTCAGATTTACTGCCGGATCCCGCTGCTGGTCCGGCCATTTTCCCTTGACCAATTCTGTGGGACAGCATACAAAACGAACGGATCTTTTAACAACTGTCAATACAGTTTCAATATTATTTGACATAACCGTTTCACCCATCGAGGAATTGTCTCTTTGGAATACATCAAGGTTTCACAACCCCTAGTGACGCAGACCGAAGTGGCCGCAGTCGGCGAGGTGCTGTTGTCCGGCGCCTATGTGTCGGGTCAACGGGTCGCCGCGTTTGAGCGGGAGTTCGCTTCGTACGTCGGTGTCAAGCATGCCGTCGCCCTCTCCTCTGGTACCGCGGCGCTCCATCTCTCCCTCCTCGCCCTGGGCATCGGTCCGGGGGACGAAGTGATCGTTCCCTCGATGACCTTTTTCGCCACCGCCACCGCGGTGCTCCATGCGGGTGCCAAACCCGTGTTCGCCGACATCGACGAAAACTTCTGCCTCGATCCCCAGAGCGTCGAGACGCAGCTCACCCCACGAACCAAGGCGCTGATTCCGGTCCATCTGTTCGGTTACGCAGCCGATCTGGACGCCCTGCAAAAACTGGCGCAAACCCATTCGTTGGCGGTCGTCGAAGATTGCGCCCAGGCGATCGGCACGGTCTACGGTGAGCGCAAGGTCGGCAGTATCGGGGATGCCGGGGCCTACTCTTTTTTCGCGACCAAGAACATGACCACCGGTGAAGGGGGCATGCTGACGACGAATGAGGATGCCCTGGCCGAGTTGGCGCGAATGTTGCGCAGTCACGGGATGCAGGGCCGCGATGATCACGTGGTGCTGGGCTACAACTACCGGATGACCGAGATGGAAGCGGCAATCGGTTCCATCCAGCTGCAAAAACTCGACAACTTCAATCAGCGCCGGCGGGAGAACTCCCACTACCTCTACGATCACATCCGGGAGCTCTCTTGGATTCGACTGCAGTCATTCGATCCGCGAGTGATTCACTCATTTTTCTGGTGTCCGATTATCATCGAAGAAGAGGCGATTGGCATCTCCACCGCGGCGGTCCGGCAGCAGCTCCACGAGGCGGGCATCGGCACGAGGCAGCGCTACCAGGAGCCGCTGTACCGTCAACCGATGTTGCGGGAGAACAGCCCCTATCCACGCCGCTACGATGTCACCTGTCCGTTCAACGGCACCACCGCCCGCTATGAGGATTTGCACTTCCCCAACGCGGAAAAATTCGCCGGCCGGCTGCTCGGCTTGCCCAATCATCCCGGTCTCGATCGCCGGCAGCTCGATCGGGTGGTGGAAGTGCTGCACTCGATAAAATGAATCAAAGGAGAAGCGAATGAAAATCGTCATCTGTGGTGGTCTCGGCTACATCGGGACCGCGTTGATCGAGCTCTATCGCCAGGAGACAGAGCACGACATTATCGCCGTAGACAAACGGTTCATCCCCCACCTGGTGGCCGGCCTGCCACCCCACGTCAAGTACATCGAGGCGGACGTCCTCGATCAGTCGGCGATGAAACCGATCGTCGACGGTGCGGACATTCTCTACCAGATGGCCGCGGAGGTCGAAGCGGAAAAGAGCATTCACAAAGAAGAGGCGATTTGGAAAAACAATTACGACGCCGCGATAAAACTGATTGAACTCTGCAGTGCTCAGACTCGGTTCGTCTTTCCCTCGACCGGCAACGTTTTCGGCGGTGTCGATGAGAACGAAAAGTACATGGACCTCAACGAGGAGGACGAGCCCCGGCCCAAATTTCCCTACGCCGAGAGCAAGCACGCGGTGGAGAAATATCTCTTCGAGCAGCCGGACAAGAATTTCACCATCCTGAGATACGGAACGAACTACGGCTATTCCCCGGGGATTCGCTTCAATCTGGTGACCAATATTTTCGTCAAGCGGGCGATGCAGGGCCGCGATATTACGGTTCACAGCAGTGGGAACAACTTTCGTCCCACCGTGCACGTGATGGACGCGGCGGGGGGGGCAAAATACCTCGCCACCCTGCCCGAAGCCCGGGGCCAGATCTACCACGTGATCCGCCAGAGCTACAAAATTCGCGAGTTGGCCGAAACGGTGGTCAAACACAACCCCCAGATCAAGCTCAGCTTCATCGACAAGGAAGTGCCTTTCAGCAGCTACCACCTGACCAACGCGAAGCTGCGCCAGGCGGGTTACGAGTTCCAATTCGATCTCGATTCGGGTATCGAACAGATGATGAAGACCTTCGGCCAGATCGCCCCTTCGCCGGAACACAAGATCGGGTAAGATGGCCGCATGGAGTTGCGGAACAGCCGATGAAGCTCGCCATTACCCTGAGCGCCTACAATGAGGAGAAAAACCTCAAGCCGGTGCTGGAAGAGGCCGCCAAGTACGGGGAGGTGATTCTCGTCGACGACGGCTCGAGCGATCGCACGGTTCAGCTCGCCCGGGACTGCGGCGCCAAAGTGGTGGTCCACCCGATCAATCTGGGCCAAGGGCTCGCTGTGCTCACCGGCTTCAAGTTCGCCCTTAAGCAGGATTTCGACATGATCGTCGAGATGGACGCCGACGGTCAGCACGATCCGGCGGAGATTCCCCTATTCGTCGAAAAAATGAACCGGACCGGCGTGGACATCGTCGTCGGCTCGCGCATCCTCGGATCCAACTACCAAGGCGCCCCTTGGGCCCGGCGGTTTTTCCTGCCATCGCTGACCCGACTGATCAACCTGTTGACCGGCTATCGAATGACCGACTCGATGTGCGGGTTCAGGGTGTTCAAAGCCGATTCCCTGCGGCGGGTGATGCCCGTGCTGGATCAGATGCTCGAGCCCCAATACCTGGCCGCGGAGATGTTCATCCGGTTCAGTCGGGCCGGTCTGACGGTCGCCGAGGTGCCGATTCGGCTGAAGGACCGGGCGAGCGGTGTGTCGACCAAGGGCCTGTTTCGATACGGGTTGGGGGTCAGTCGCTCCATTCTGAAGGCGGTCTTGTCCAAGAAAGGATAGCTCGATGCGCATTATCACCGTCGCCATCTTGGCGCTCGCATTGGTCGCTGCCAGCTATACCGTGCGCCTGTTCATCCGCGATCGCTCCTCGATTCGCGCCACCTTCTTTTGGATTCTCATCTGGCTCTCCATCGGTGTTTTTGCCGCCTTCCCCGATCTGCTCGATTTTCTGATGCGCGGGGTGATGATGCAAAACCGGATGTTCTTTCTGTTTATCGTCGCCATTCTCATCCTCTACGCCATGTTCTTCCGCCAGAGCAATCAGCACACGATGATGAAGCGTCAGGTGAGCCGGCTGGCCCAGGAGATCGCCCTGCTGCGGGCCACCCTCGATCAGGAACTGAGTCGCCACGAAGAGAAACAGTCGAAACAACCCTGAAACCGGCGGACGGCCATGCAAGCGGATACCCATTCACCACTGTTAAGCCTCGAGAGGCGCCGCCGGCTGAGGTGGTACGCCGTGGCCTACCTGGTGGTGGTGATCGCGGTGCTGGGTGGGTTCAAGGTTTATCGGACCGCCCACAACACCTCGCCGAACATCGACGGGGGATACTACACCAACATCGCCCAGCATGTGCGGGACGGGAACGGGTTGAAGACCAACATTTCGCTCTACCACCAGGGATACAGCTACTTTCCCCATCCGACGACGGTCAGCCCGCTGTGGCCGCTGGTTTACGGGATGTCGGCGCGGGTCGTGCCGCTGCTCACCGCGGGGATGTGGTTGCCGACGATCTTCTACCTGTTCTCCCTCGTGTTCGCCTATCTTTGGGGGGCTTCGCTGGTTCCCGAGGAGCTCTTCCCGAGGCAGCTGCCCGGGTTCAACGCCGGACACGTCCTGGTGCTGATGCTCGGCACCCACGGGGAGTATTTTGTCTTCACCTCCCTGCCTTACACCGAGGGGTTGACCTACCTGTTGGTCTTCATCGGCTTGTGGCGATTCAATACCCACTGGCGGCGGCCGTCACTGGTCGCCGGTTTGGAGATGGGGTTCTGGCTGGGGTTGATGTTCCTCGCGCGGAGTCAGCTGATCATCGTCTCGATGGCCCTGTTGATAGCCCTCGTCTTCGCCGTTGCGGTGGCGCGCCGCAAAAAGCCGTTCGCCCTGATGACAATGGGGACGATAGTCGCTTTGACGATTGTCGGTGGCTGGTATGTCTACTTGGTCAGCGGTGTGGTGGAGGGTGGGGTTTCGTTTTCCATTCTTCGATTCGATCAGGCCCGGGAAAACGACTTGCTCAGCGAATTCAAACCCATCGTTCAAACGTCGGGATTGTGGCACTACATCAAAGATCGCGCCCAAGGCTTCATCGTCGCTTTCAAGCTTGAAGGCAAGACCGCCTATACCCGCTGTTTTTATCTGTACCAATACGCGCTGGTCGTCGCTCTGCCGTTTTTCGTTCTCGCCGCCGTGTCGAATCTGAGGGGGTTCAATCGCCGTCACTCGTGGCATCGGGTGTGTTCGGCAAGGGGCTTCATGTGGATGTCCTACATTCTTCTCGCCCTGGCCGGATTTTTCACGATACACATGATTCACAAAAACTACTTCGTGGCGTGGAATTTCGCCCGGCGCCAGGCCCTGACGACTATCTTCATATTTTTCTTCTCGCTGATATTCTTACTGCGCCAGCGGCGATTTCCCGCGCTGATTCTGGGCATTTTCATTCTCACCACGAGTGCCTACTTCGGCTACCGACACGTGGAGCGAACGGCCAAACGCGTCCCCACTGCGTCGACCGCCAGGGCGCAATCCTACCTGCCCGATCTGGTCCGCTGGCTCAATCAAACGCGACGAAAGAACGGTTATTTCACCGTGGCAATGGCCGCACAAACCCCGCAGAAAGTGGCCTACCTCACCCCCGGCGTCAACTATCACTGGATTTACAACAAAACGACGTTTGTGGATTTGAAGCGCCTGGTGTCCGATCTCGGTGTGGAGTACATTTTTTTGTACAACGCGGCGACGCGCTGGCCCCTGCGGCGCCATCCCCAGTTCAACACCCACTTCATCGAGCAGAAGCAGACCTACAATGGGTACAAAATGTACATCCCTTCTGAAAAAATGTTCGACCGGAAGGGACCTCGCGCCCCATGAGCTCTGAACAAACGGTCCAACCGCCGACCGCAGGGCCCCGGCGGTGGTTGTTACTCGCCATCGGTCCGCTGGTGCTCGGCGCTATTCTCTACACGCTCGATCCCCAAGCATTGTGGGCCGCCGTTCGCCGGGCTCGTCCTGAGTTGTTGTTCGCCGCTGTACTCATCGTGCTGCCCACGGTCTTCGTGCGGACCCTGCGGTGGCGTCTGCTGCTGGGTGAAGCTGCGGACGAGTGCCCCCGGTATCTCGATCTGGTGGCAGTATACGCATACGCCATCTTTGTCGGCGTCCTGACCCCGGGGCGGGTGGGGGAGTTCGTCAAGACCGTTCACCTCACCCGGCGGGGGATGGGGCTCGGGACGGCGACGGCCAGTGTACTGCTCGATCGTTTGTTCGATATCGCGTTGTTGATCATCGTCGCGGTGATTGCCCTCCTCCTGTTGGCCGTGCCCGGGATCGACTCCACGCCAACCGCGCTCGGACTCATCACTGCACTCGCGCTGTTGGGTTGGGTCTGCTGGCGAGGTATCTGCAGTGAGCGGGTCGGCAAGTGGTTGGATCGTCGTGCGGCCTCGGCGCAGAGAGGGACCCGAGTGTTTGGTGCGCTTGTGGCCATGCGCAGCGAGTTCATCAAGGGGATCCGGCAGATGCACTGGAAGACGCTATCGATTTGTGTGATGCTCACCGTGATCGCCTGGTCGATCAACTATTTGGCCAACTATCTTCTCGCCCGCAGTCTGGGGCTCGGCATCGGGTATCTGGACATCGCCGGTATTTCGGCGATCGTCGCGCTGCTCGCCCAACTGCCGATCACCGTACTCGGTGCGGGCACTCGGGACGCCGGATTGATCGTGCTGCTCGCCCCCTATGGTGCCTCGGTGGAGCAGGCGGTCATCCTGTCCACCTTCTTCCTCGGTCTCACCTTGCTGACCGGGATGATTTGCGGGCTGAGCATGCTGACCCGGGCGGCGAAATTCGAGCTCGACACCCCTCGAACCGAGCACCGCTCGGATCGAAAGGAGAATCCATGACAAACGCCACACCCAACGCGATTTCGAAGCTGCGGCGAGCCGGCACGGCGGTCATCGCCGACATCTACGATCAACTGGACCAAAAACCCCCGGTCCTCTCCACCGAGCTGTGGCCCACTCGCCCGGGCCCGGTCAGTTTTGCCGGTCCGGCCTACACGATCGATGGGGTATGGGACGAGACACCGCGCAAGGGGGATCGGGCCAAGCTCGAGGTGATCGATGCCCTGCCCCCCGATGGGGTACCTATCTTTGCCGGCAAGGGGATGCGCGGGGTGTGTTGGTTCGGCGATCTGCTGGCCACGGCGATGAAATGTCGCGGCGTGGCCGGTGTGGTGGTCGACGGCGGTGTGCGAGATTTGGCGTTCCTGCGGGAGCTCGATTTACCGATGATGGTCCGCTACCGCACGCCGGCCCAGGCGATCGGTCGGTGGAAGCTCGTCTCCTCCCAACAACCCGTGGAAGTGCGCGGGGCCCTCGAGGAGTGGGTGACCATTCACCCCGGGGACGTCGTGGTCGCGGACGACGATGGGGTGATCCCCGTACCGAGGGATCGGGTCCAGGAGTTCGCCGATGAAGCCGCCGACTGGGAAGCTAAAGATCAGCAGGCTCGTCAGGACATCGCCAACGGAATGAAGCTGCTCGAAGCGATCGAGAAATACGGCGCTCTTTGAATCCTTAGGCTTAGGGCTCGCGGAAAAATAAATGCCGAGTTTTGAGAGTGGAGGCGCAATTCTAACAAAGAGCGAGAAGCCTGAATACCTGGGGTATTTGGGCGCCGAG
>JANQET010000477.1 GCA_028278265.1 Myxococcota bacterium | reverse complement strand
GCGGCTCGAGATTGATATAGCAGACACCGAACTGGCCGCGACCGCCGCTCTGTTTTTTGTGTTTTCCTTCGATGTTGTCGATTTTTTTGCGAATCGTCTCCCGGTAAGGAATCTTGGGCGGAAGCAGTTCCACTTCGACCTCGAATTTGCGCTTCAGCTTTTCGCAGGTGGTCTCGATATGCACCTGGCCCATACCGGAGATTTGGGTCTCTTTGGCTTCGGCGTCGCGCACGACCTTGATCGTGGGGTCTTCCTCGGCGATGCGGTTGAGCGCTGTGCCCAGCTTGTCTTCTTCGTTTTTGTTTTTCGCCTTTAGGGCATAGCTGATAATCGGTTGCAGCTCGGGCAGAGTGGGATAGATCACCAGCTGCTTCTCGTCGCAGACCGTGTCGCCGGTGGAGACCGACTTGAGCTTGGCGATGGCGATAATGTCGCCCGGGCCCGCCGTCTTGACGCTCTCTTGCTTCTTGCCGAAGGGAATCAGAATTTGGCCGAAGCGCTCTTTCTCGTCCTTATTGGAATTGATAAACCCGGAGTCCGCGCTCAGGGTGCCCGACCAGACGCGGATCATCGACAGGTTGCCGGTGAACTTGTCTTGAATCGTTTTGAAAACCGTGCCGGAAAACGGCGCGTCCGCTTGGGGAGCACAGGTGATCTCGGTACCTTCGAACGATCCCTCGCGGGCGGCCCGCTCGTCGGGAGAGGGGAACCGATCGCAGATGATGTTGAGCAACTGTTGAATACCGATGTTCTTGGTTGCCGAGGTGACCACCGCGGGAATCAGCTGTCCGCTCAACACGGCCTTGGGCAGGGCGGTACGGATCTCCTCCTCGTTGAGTTCCATCGTCTCGAGGTATTTTTCCATCAATTCGTCGTCGCTCTCGGCGATGACCTCGATGAGGGCTTCCCGGGCGCTCTCCACGTCGCCGGCCATGTCGGCGGGGACGTCGATCTCTTCGACGCTTTTCGAACCGTCTGCGGCGAATTTGAATGCCTTGCCCAGCAACACGTTGACCACTCCGTTGAAGTCGGCTTCTGCGCCGATGGGAATGGTGAACGGGGCGATGCGCTTGGAGAGCAGCTCTTTCGCCTCGCTGAGCACGTTGTCGAAATTGGCCCGTTCCCGGTCCTGTTTGTTGATCACCACGATACGCGGGATACCTAGCTCCTCGGCCACCTCCCACGTCTTCTCGGTCATCACCTTGACCCCGTCGACGGCCGAGATGACGACCGCGGCGATGTCGCTGGCGGCCAGGGAATTTCGGGCGTCGATAAAGAAGTTATTGTCCCCGGGGGTATCGAGCAGCATGATCTTTTTCTTTTGCCACTCACAGGCGGCGAACGACGCGGAGATCGACCCCTGGCGTTTAATTTCCTCTGGCTCGTAGTCGAATATCGAGGTCTCATCGAGGACACTTCCCAGTCGGGTAACCGCGCCCGTATCAAAGAGAATTGCCTCGCCCAGGGAGGTCTTGCCACTGCCGCCATGACCCACCAAACAAACATTACGGATATCTTTTGATTCATATGTTTTCATCTGGCTCTCTGACCTCCGTTTCTTGAACCACAGATAAAAAAACTGAGGAGGTGTAGATCATAACCCTCTGGACGTCAATTGTTGTCAACAGGTTCTTGAAATAAAATATCCCCCGGGTCCGGCGGGGTGGGTTTAACAGATCACGATAAAAGGTGTAAAACTTGTTCATTTTATGGGATTAACAATGGGACTTCAGCAGATGATATGTGTTTTTGCCAGAGCGGAGACAAATCATGAGAGTTGAGCAACGAACCATATGTTTATTCGTGAGTCTGTGCGTGATGGCCGGATCCGCCGCGGTGACTGCCGACCCGCAACAAAAAGCCGCACCGGCTCAGTCGGCCCCTCCGCCAGAAGTCCAGCCCCCTCGCCCCGAGGGCGATCCCCCACCGGTGCACGGCCTCGATCGGGAGTTGCCCACGATCACGCCGGGGGAGCCGATGAACCTGGCCCAGGCGCTCGGTGCCGCTGAGAAGCGAAACCTGACACTCGCGGCGACCCGGCTGGAGTTGGAGAAGTCCCAAGCCCAGCTCGCTTCGGCCTGGGGGTTGGTCCTCCCCGGAGCCCAGGGAAAGGTCCAGTTCATGCGGCGGGATCACGAGGACTCGGTCAATTTTTCGGAGGGTCTGCCCGAGTCGATGCAACCCCCTGGCGGATCGAGTGAGATGGTGGTGATGCCCCAGCACGATCTCAAGGGCACCTTGGAGGTGGGGCTGACCCTGATCAACGTGGAGTCATGGTATAAAATCAGCGTGGCCAAGAGCGGCGTCGAGCTGGCCCGCATGACCATCCGGCAGGTGCGCCAACAGGTGCTCCTCGGGGTGGCCCAGGCCTACTACGTGGCCCTGATGGCTCAATCGCTGATTCAAATGAGCGAGAGTCAGGTGCACTCGACCAGCCATCACCTCAAGGTGGCCCAGGCGAGGTTCGACGCGGGCACCGGACTGCGCATCGATGTCATTCGCGCTCAGACCGATTTGGAACAGGCGCATCAGGAGCTGCTTACCGCCCATCTGGCCTTTGACAACGCCCGCGATGCCCTGGCCATTCTGACCGGACGCAAGGGGCTGCCCATGCCCCAGGACGCCCCCCCGATCGAGATCCCGCAGGAGTCCGATGAGGTTCTGGCCCGTCAGGCGGTTCGTGATCGACCGGATGTCAAGTCCAAGCGCATGATGGAGAAGCTGTTCGCCAAACAACTCGATCAATCGTGGATGCAGTTCCTGCCAACCTTGGATGCCGCATGGCAACTCCAGTATCAGTTCACCAAACCGGGGGATATCGGATCTGCCGATCGCTCCCGCTGGACTGCCCTGGTCACCTTGAGCGTGCCGATTTACAACCAGTTTCGCTACGGAGATCTGGACCTCAAACGGGCATCGCTGCGTCAGGCGGCAATTCAGCGCCAGGACGCCGAGCAGAATGTCTCACTGGAGGTGCGCAAGGCGCGCCGGGACTGTCTCACCGCATTTCTGTCCGTTGACAGCGCCGCCAAACAGGAACAGCTGGCCAAAGAAGCCCTCGTCCTGGTGGAGGCGGCCTACAACGCGGGAACCGGGTCCTCGCTCGACGTGACCGACGCGCGACGCACCGCCGCGGCGGCGGAGATCAATTTGGCGACCAAACGGCTCGAATCCCAGATCGCTTTGTTGTCCCTGCTCAACAGTGTCGGGCAGGATCTGCTGGACCTTTCAAAAAAATAAAATCTGCTTTCAAATCCGGGCCATCCGATCTAAAACAATACTTATGATGTGGGGGACTTAGGCAGTTGACATTCTGTGACTTTTTAAGCAGCCTTCTTAGAGCATATGCGGTGGTCGTGGGTTGAGCGACTACTCAGAGGAAATGATGACGAATCAACAGGCAAAATCTCGTATCCTCATCGCTGATGATGATCCTGAACTCGTTGGCATCTTGATGAAGCGCCTGCAGAATCTGGATTGTGATATCATCACCGCATCAGACGGTTCCGAGGCGCTCGAGCTCACCCGAAAACACAGACCGGATATCGTAATCTTAGATGTGATGATGCCCAATATGAACGGTTGGGAGGTCTGCAAGGCCATTCGTCGCGACGAGTCCATCGCCCGCACCGGAGTGATCATGTTGACCGGTATCGGCGAAAGCCTCAACGATATGACTTCGCCGCTCTACGGGGCCGACGAGCACCTCAACAAGCCGTTCAATTTCGCCGAGCTCACCTTGAAAATAAAACGATTGCTCGCCGAACAGAGCTGACTGCAGGGGGGAGATTGAGTCATTAAGGGGCGAGTCCGTATAGTTGTCGACTGTCGAAAAAATATTTCTTATCACGAATCGTCTATCCAGCACAGGCGCGACGGTCCGGTCCGGCGACCGGCTTTTCTGACAGCAATGATGGGGTGCTTATGGCCATGACACACCAAGCGCCGATCGGTGTTCACCTGAAGGGCGGGGTCGAGTTGCTCGCGGAAATCCGGGCGTTGGTCGGCCGGGCGAACCTGACGTTCTGCAATGTTCACGGTTTCGGTGAGCTGGAGTCGGTCGAACTCAAGGGGAGTCAAAACAGTGAATCGGTGATCCTCGAGGGGCCCTTTGCGCTTTTGAGCCTGCACGGACGGGTGCGCCAGGTCAACAACGTCTGCATCGACGAATACACCTGTTCTCTGTCGCGACAGACCGACAACGGGATCCAACTTATCGGCGGACGACTGAGCAGCGCGATTGTCGAGTCGGTCGAGTTGACCCTGACCCAGCTCACCCTGCTGGAGTCGGAGGCGAGCAGTGCCAAGGGCAGCGGGGCGGGGCGCACAACGGCCTCGACCCACCAGCCGTCGCCGACCCAGGTCGAACCGACGGCGGTTCACGCTCCGCCCGAGGCGGACAACGTCTGGACCAGCCCGACCGAGACGGACGCCTCGACCCAGCAAAAATGGGCCCAGGCGATCGCCGAATCCCGGCGAATCGAGCGAGAAGCACCGCCCCTTGACGATGAACCAGAAGATCGTCCGGATCACGGAGATATCGTCAATCACCGCCAATTCGGCCGGTGTACCGTGACCCGAATCGATGACGAGCACGTCACCCTGCGCAAACCCAATGGACGACAGGTCCAGCTCGGTCTGCACATTCTCAAGTTCAGCCTAAAGGACGAAGAGGGGAAGCGGATGGTCTTCGACGTCGAAGTCCGACCGCGAAGGTGAGGGTGCAGCTCCGTGAAAGAAGCCGCCAGGCCAGGGTTGTCTGAGATGCCTTAAACACGTACACTCCGCAGCATGTTTAGAAGACATATCGCGATGCTCGTTGCAGTGCTCGCCTTGGGGTGTGGTAGCGCGGACGAACCCGAAGGGGGCAAGAAGCGGGGACAGGGGTTTTTGCGCTGTGCCAAACCCTATGACGACGGTGTTCGGGAGAAGTTCAACCTGACCCCGTTGACTGTCGAGCGCGACGGGCTATCGGTGACCATTCGCGGGATCAAACGGGGACAAATCGTGCTCGGCGTGCTCGCCGGCGTCGTCGAACCCTCCACGGCCAATTTGGCCAATATCGATTTCTTTTTGAACGAGTTCAGAAAAACCGGGGTTCAAGCAATCCTGGTCGCCGGCGGTGTCGGCCTGCTCGACAACCAGGTGACGCCGATTCTCGAGCGTCTGGCCCAGGCGCCGGTGCCGATTCTGGTCTGCCCCGGGGCCCAGGAGAGTTTTGACGTCTTTCGGCGGGCAGTGCGACAGGTGCGGCAGAAATACCCCCAAATATTGGATATGACTCGAATCAGGCGAGTGATTTTGGGGAACATCAACATCGTCAGCATCCCGGGGTACTACAATCCGTACTACCTCAAAGCGGGAAAGCGCGGGTGTGCATATCAAAAAAGCGATCTCGAGGAGCTCACCTCCCTGTTCGACGAAGCGCGGACCACCGTGATCCTCGCCCCTTCCCCTCCTTTGGGGCGCGGGGCGCAGGCGGTCGATCGGGGGCGTGGCGATGTAAACCTGGGCGATCCGGCCCTGGCCGAGCTGTTGCGGGTGAACGAGCTTCGTTTCGGGCTGTTCGGCTATGTCTACGAGTCAGGGGGACACGCCACGCTCGACGACGGCGCTACAGCGGTGTCCGAGGGCATCTGGCACGACTCCCTGTATCTCCAGACCGGGGCGGTCGACGCGGTTCCCCTGTCGTTGATCGGACAGGGGCGGTCCGTGGGGATGGCGCACGTGGTGGAGCTCTCTGGAAAACGGGCTCGTTTTCGAACAGTATTTGCCAAGACGACGAGGTCCCAATAAACTAATACACAAGTGTCCATTGGTGGTGATTGAGATAGAGGAGTCAACAAGGTGGCGAAAATCTGTCAGATGTGCGGTGTGTCCAACGACGACGCCATTGAGTTTTGTTCGGCTTGCGGCAGCGAGCTCACCCCCGGTGGTGCAGCCAAGTCCCCTCCGTCGACGCAACAGGCCAAACCGGCGGCCCAGTCCGAAGGCACTGCCAAAACGATGATGTTCGGCCAGGCCCAGCCGGCCAAATCGGCTCAGGCCCCACCGGCTAAACCGGCCCAGGCCCAGCCGGTGTCTCCGGCGCAGCCCCAGCCCGCCAAACCCGCAACGGATCAGGCTGGGGGCAATAAAACGATGATGTTCGGCCAGGTGCAGGCGCCCCCCCAAGCCCAGCCGGTTTCACCGGCCCAAGCCCAGCCGGTTTCACCGGCCCAAGCCCAGCCGATTTCACCAGCCCAGGCCCAGCCGGCCTCTGCCCCGACGGAGGCGCCACGGAACGAGCTGGGCACCGCGCAGACGATGATCGATACCGCGGGTGCCGCGGCTGAGCCGCCCGCTGCGGGGCCTGGTACACCCAAGGGAGACAGCGCGCCGGCTGCCCAACCGCGGCCCGCACCGGTCGCCGGATCCGGTCAGAAGACCGTGTTTGGTATGCCCTCGGTCTCCACGGACAAGATGCCGTCCAAAAAATCGTCCAAGCCGCCGATGGCCAAGGCAGTCACTTCGGGGGCCCCTCCGGCAGCCGCACCGGGCGGTCCGAGCAATCGCACGATGCTGGGGATGGTCGTCCCGCCGAGCCAAAAAGCGGACACCAAGCGGGGCATTACGCCGCCCCCGGCAGAGCCCGAACCCCAACCCAAACCGGCTGCTGCCGAGCCGACGCCGGCCCCGACCCAGAGCGCTGAGGCCAAGACCGTCGATCAGCCGGTGATGGGGGAGAGCAAAGTCACCCCGAAACAGGCCACATCAACGGCGGCGTCCCCGACCACCGACGATGATCAGTGGTGGGATGAAGAGGAGCAAGGGGGAGGGGAGCGCAAAGGGGGGCTGATCATCGGATTGATTGTCGCCATGGTCGTGGTGATCCTGGCCGGCGCCGGCGTGCTGGTTTACCTTTTCGTGTTTGACGATGGCCAGTCCGTGCGGCCTCAGGTGTTTTCCACACCGGACGGTAAAGCGGTGGCCACCGTGTTCTCGTTTCCCGCCGCACCGCCGGGAACCACATTGCAGCTGGGCGGCCAAACCGTTCAGGTGGTCAACGGGCAGGCCCGAATCGACCTGCCGATGACCCAGCTCCAAATCGGGGCCAATGAAATCCAAGTGCTTTACACCGAACCGGGACGGCCGGCCGAGCAGCACAGCTTTCCCATTGTGCTACGCCATTTAATCACGACCGATATGACCGGGCTGGTTGGTGCCCAACCGTTTGTGGTCGTCAACTTTCGCGTCATTCCGGGGATCGCCCTCACCGTGGAGGGACAGACCGTCCAACCGGTGAACGGTGCCTACGCCCATCGGGTCGAGCTGACCAAAATCGCCGCGGTGAACCAGAGCACTGCAGAGAATCTGGTCTACGGCGTCTCGTTTCAGATCACCGATGCCAAGGGCTTGAGTGAGCAGGGACAGCACGTGCTGACCATTCCCCAGACCCGGCTGCAAATCGACCGGCCGGCGCGCAACGCCATCGTGGACACCGAGACCGTGACCTGCGCCGGCATCACCGAGGAGGGCGCCAAGGTGACGGTGAACGGAAAGGCAGTGGGGATCACGGCAGTCGGTTTCAACACCTCCGTGCCCCTACCGGCGATGGGTGAACATTCGATTCAGATCACCGCCCGTGCCCCCAACAAAGCACCGAGGACCCAGACGGTCAAAGTGACGCGCATCGGGGATTTGAAGGGGGCGATTGCCACCTGGTCCGAAGAGCTGGACCCCCGTCTCGACTACCCGACCCTGGCGCGCAGCCCCAACGCCCATGTCAATAAAAAAGCCAAGGTCACCGGGCGCGTGGTCAATATCAACACCGAAAAAGGGGTCACCGTCTTTCTGCTCTACATGGCCACCAGTTGTCCCAAGGGAGCCAAATGCGCGATCTACGTCGTGTATCGCGGGGAAACCGATGCCGGCATGTACTCCTGGGTCGATGTCTACGGCAAAGTGGCCGGCAGCCGAGCAGTTGATCTGCCGTCTGGTGAAAAACTCGAAGTGCCCGCCATTAATGCCGATTTTGTCGTGAAGAGCGCTGCGCAGAAGGGGAAACGTCGCCGACGACGATAGCCGTCGGTGGGCTGAGGAGGTCCCCATTGGTCGAGTGCCCCAGATGCAACACCCAGTATGACGAACCACCGGCGTTTTGCGGGGCGTGCGGCACCAAGATGTCGGATCAACAGCCCCTCGCTGCGCCGGCTGCCGATCCCCTGGTGGGCATGGTCATCGACGGGCGGTACCGCATCGTCAATTTGATCGGCCGCGGGGGTATGGGGGCCGTCTACCAAGTCGAGCACGTCAAGATGGGCAAGGTGATGGCGATGAAGATCCTGCACGGGGAGCTCTCGGCAGACGCCAACCTGATCCGTCGCTTCAGGAGAGAGGCCGAAACGGTCAGCAAACTGAACCATATCAACACGGTATCGGTTTTTGATTTCGGCTCCCATCAGGGGATGATGTACCTGTTGATGGAGTACATCGACGGCCGCGATTTGGCCGAGATGGTGCGCACGGTGGGTGCGCTGCCATTTTCCCGAGTGGCGCGGATCATGATTCAGGTCTGCTCCGCATTGATCGAGGCCCATCGCAAGGGGATCGTGCATCGGGATCTCAAACCGGAGAACGTGCTGGTGACCCATCAGGACGGCACGCCGGATTTCGTCAAGGTGCTCGATTTCGGTCTGGCCAAGCTCCGCGACGTCAAGGGCAAGACCCGGCTGACCGCCCAGGGATCCCTGGTGGGCACTCCCTACTACATGGCGCCGGAGCAGATTCGCGGTGAAACGGTCGATCGGCGCTCGGATATTTACGCCCTGGGCGCGGTGATGTACAAGCTGCTGACCAAGGAGACGCCGTTTTCGGCCAACACGCCAATGGGGCTGATCACCAAACATCTCACCGTGGATCCGGACGCCCCGTCGAAGCGGTTTCCCCAGTTGAATATCTCTGCCACTGCGGATGAGGTCGTCTTGCGGGCGATGCGCAAGGCGCCCGGTGAGCGGTTTCAATCCGCCGAGGAGATGCGGCGCCACTTGGCGGATGCCCTCGAACAGATTTCGCCCGGCTCGGAATTTCACCGGTTCTCTTCGGTCGGCGATCCCAGTTGGCACGGTGGAGAATTCGACCCCAAATCGGCTGAGCAGTGGACCATGAAGGGATCGGTGGAGATGGGCGTCGCCGATACGATCAGCCCGTCCCAACTCAAAAAGAAAAAGAAAATTTCGACACCGCCCAAAACGGCCAATCTGGGCCGATCGGTGATCATCGGCGCCCGGGAGGTCGAGATCGGCACCCGATCCGACTTCATGATGTATGAGCAGAAGTTGAGGTTCAAGCGACGGATGGCGCTGGTGGTGCCGGCAGTGCTTTTCGTCGCGGCAGTGTTGGCGGTGGGCTACTTCCTCTTGGTGCAGCAACAGGACGACTCCGTGCCGACGGTGGAGACCGAGCCCAACGACTCACCGGGGGAAGCGGATTCGTTGACCCCCAGTATTCAGTTGGCTGGATTCATCGCCAAGGCGGAGTTGAAGGCGGACATCGATTGGTATCGGCTGGCCGGACCGGGAACCGTGCCCTGGGGGGTGGACATTCAGGTGACCGGGGTGCCGTCGTTGGACATCGCTCTGCAACTGGTCGATCCACAGCAGCGGGATCCGTTGGCCACGGCCAACCACCAGGGCCGCGACCGGGGAGAAGGCATCGGGCCGATGGTGGTCAACCAGGCCACGGTCTACCTGATGGTCCAGGAAGTGCGGCTGCCCGGCGTGCCGCCGGGAAATTTCAACCAGGCGCCCTACGGGGTGACCTATCGTATCCATGACGCATCGACCGTGGAGAAAGAGCCCAACAATTCCATGCCCGCTGCCACGCCGACCACCGTCGGAACAGCCGTGCAGGGCGTGCTCGAATCGATCGGAGACGTGGATTGGTTCTGCTTGCCGGCGGGTGCTCCGGCTCAGGCGGTTCAGGTATCCGGGGCAGCGCAGCACGATGTTGACCTGTGCCTGCGGGTCGGCGCCGATCCCACTCAGACGGTGATCAATCAGCGCAGTATCGGACAGGGGGAGGTGGCCGCCATCCCGCAAAGCGAAGGGCCGATTTGTGCCGCGGTGCGTTGCGTGAAACCGAGCGAGGTGGAGAAGAATCCCCGTCCGATCTTTGCCCCGTATCAGATTGTGTTCCAGTGAAGCCCGATTTCTTCGACTACCAGCTACCCGACGAGCTGATCGCGGCCCATCCCCCGACCGAACGGGACGGGGGCCGATTGCTGGTGCTCGGCCCAAAACCCGATCGGCTGGCACACGCCAGCATCACCGAGTTGACCGACTACTTGCCCCGCGACGCCCTGCTCGTGGCCAACGACACCCGAGTGATTCCCGCCCGGTTGCACTGTCGACGTCCCACCGGTGGAGCGGTGGAGCTGCTGTTGGTGCGGCTCGTCGAGGAGGGGGAAACCGCCTCGGTCTGGTCCACGTTGGCGCGGGCCAACAAGCCGCTGAGGCCCGGAGATCAGGTGAGCTGCGGTGATCTCGTCGCTGAGATAGAAACCCGCGGGGAGCGGGGGGACACCACGGTCCGATTCGCGGCGTCGGGGCAAGCGGTCAAACAGGTGCTGCAATCGGTGGGTGAGGTGCCGCTACCGCCGTATATCAAGCGGGCTCCCGAGAAATCCGATCGCGCGCGGTACCAGACGGTGTATGCCCGGCACGACGGATCGGTGGCCGCGCCGACCGCCGGTCTTCACCTGACCGAAGCGGCCCTCGCCGAGCTGAAGGCCCGGGGTAACGAGATCGCCTTTATCACCCTGCACGTGGGACCGGGAACCTTTCGGCCGATTGTCGTCGATGATATCGCCGAGCACCGGATGGATGAAGAACAGTATCTGATCGAGGAGGCGGTGGCAGCCAAGATCGATCGAGCCAAGTCCGCCGGCCGGCCGGTGATCGCCGTGGGCACGACCACGGTGCGTGCCCTCGAGGGCGCCTATGCCACCCATGGAACGATTGAGGCCTGCTCCGGGTTCACCGATCTGTTCATCACCCCGGGATTTACCTTCAACGCGGTGGACGGCCTGCTGACCAATTTTCACTTACCCCGTTCCACATTGCTCTGCCTGGTCTGCGCCCTGGCCGGGGAGGAGCGAATTCGCCGGGCCTACACCGCCGCGGTGCAAGAGCGGTATCGTTTTTACAGCTACGGCGATGCGATGCTCATTTTGCCCTCGGCCGAACCGCCCCGTTTCAACCCGTAGAGAAGAACCTGATGACCGACGCCTTTTCCTTTCGAGTTCGACACACTGACGATTTGGCCCGCAGCGGCTTGATCACCACTGCCCACGGGACCGTCCCGACACCGGCCTTCATGCCGGTCGGTACCCGGGCCTCGGTCAAGGCGGTCACCCCGGACGAAGTTCGGGACAGCGGCGCGTCCATTCTGCTCGGCAACACCTATCACTTGATGCTGCGGCCCGGCGAAGAGCTGATTCGCGGTGCAGGCGGCTTGGCCGAGTTCATGGGGTGGCGGGGCCCCACGCTGACCGATTCCGGCGGGTTTCAGGTGTTCAGCCTGGGGGAGCGGGTCAAGCTCACCGATGACGGTGTGGTGTTTTCCTCCCATATCGACGGCCAGCGGGTGAACCTCACCCCGGCGCGGGCGATTGAGATTCAAGGGGCGCTCGGATCCGACATTGCGATGATCCTCGACGAGTGCCCCCACGGGACCGCCTCGCGGGAGGAGGTGGAGCGGGCGGTGGATCGCACCACCCTGTGGGCCCGTCAGCAGGTGGCGCTGATCCGGCCGGCGCACCAGGCCTTGTTCGGCATCGTTCAGGGCGGGATTCACGAAGATCTGCGGCTGGCCCATCTGCAAACCCTCGCCGAGCTCGACTTCGATGGGCTGGCCTTGGGCGGGCTGTCGGTGGGAGAGCCGATTGAACAGATGTACCGGATCCTCCGGGCGGTCGCTCCTCAGATGCCGGCGGAGCGGCCCCGCTACCTGATGGGGGTGGGTACCCCGGACGATCTCCTCACGGCGATTGGACAGGGTATCGACATGTTCGACTGTGTGATGCCAACGCGCAACGCGCGCAACGGTCAAGCGTTTGTTCACGGGGGACGCATCAATATCAAACAGGCGCGATACATCGACGATCCCCTGCCCCTCGAGCCTGGTTGCTCGTGTCCCTGCTGCCGCCAATTCGATCGGCGCTACCTGCGGCACCTGTTCACGGTGGGTGAAATGCTGGTCTCGAGACTGCTCACCCTGCACAACCTCCATCACTACGGATCATTGATGGCCGGTGCCAAAGAGGCGATCGCTGAGCAGCGCTTCGCCGAGTTTGCCCGCCGGTGGTCCCAGCCGCTGGTCACCCCCTGATGGTGATCGATGTGGCTAATTCAACCAAAAATAAGTATGCTTAGCTAATCGATTCAAAATTGATGCAACTAAACACGAACTAAAAATGTGGTTTTTGTCCATATTCGCCGCTGCGGCGCTGACCGGTTCCTCGATTGGAGACGCCTATCCCAAGGGTGTCAATGTCCATTTCGAGCGCATTACAGTAGACGACGGCCTGTCCCAGAACTCGATTTTCAGCATCTTTCAGGACAGCAAGGGGTTCATGTGGTTCGGCGGTGAAGGGGGATTGAATCGCTACGACGGCTACACATTCAAGGTCTACAACGTCTGTCCCACACGGAGGGGATGCCTCAGCAACAGTTTCGTGGAGTCGATGTGTGAAGAACCCGATCGGGTGCTCTGGATCGGCACCCGGCAGGGCTTGAACCGACTCGATTTGAAGACCGATCGGTTCAAGCTCTACGCCCACGACCCCGAGGATCCCGCCTCCCTGAGCGACGATTACGTGCGGGTGGTCTATCGGGATCGGCAAAACACCCTGTGGGTGGGGACCGATCAGGCGGGGCTCAATCGGTATGACGAGGTCGCCGACAGTTTCATCCGATATCGCCACGATCCCAAACAGGATACGTCGATCAGCTCCAATACGGTGTTGTCCATTTTCGAGGACGCCGGCGGGGTGCTCTGGGTTGGGACGGCCAACGGTATCAACCGGTTTGATCGCAAGACCCGGCAGTTCACGCGGTATGGCCACGATCCGCTGAACCTGAACAGCCTGAGCGACAATGCGGTTCAATCCATCTGTGAGGAGAAACCCGGGGTGCTCTGGCTGGGCACGCGAAACGGGGCCAACCGGTTCGACGTCAAGGGGAAACGCTTTGCGCATTTTCACCACGATCCTCAATCGGCCAACAGTCTCGGTGACAACAATATCAATGTGGTGTTCAAGGATTCGTCGGGCATCATTTGGTTCGGCACGCAGGACGGGGGCGTTAGCCGGTTGGAGCCGGCGACCGGGCGCTTCGACGTGTTTCGCAGTGTTTCGGGAAAGCCCGACACCCTGAGCTCGAACGTGATTCGATCCATCTACGAGGATCGCTTCGGGGTGATGTGGTTCGGCACCCGATCCGAAGGGGTCAACAAGCTCAACCGCAAGACCAATCAGTTTCTGCTGTTCCGACAGGATCCGCAGGATCCGGCCAGCCTCAACGAGAACGTGGTTGTTCAGATTTACGAAGATAATACGGGTACGATTTGGATCGGCACCTGGGGTGGCGGGTTGAGCAAGTTCGAACGGGGCACCAATGACTTTCATCACTACCCGGTCCGGAGAAATGATCCGCGAACAGTGGGCCATAACATCGTGCGGGCGATGTTTCAGGATCACACCGGGACGATGTGGTTCGGCACGCTGGGCGGCGGATTGTATCGTTACAATCGGGAGAGCGGCGTATTTACCCACTATCAACACGATCCCTACAATCCCCAGAGCCTGAGCCACAACGGCATCCGCTGTATCGACGAAGATCAGCAGGGCAATTTGTGGATCGGCACGGTCAGGGGGGGAGTGACCAAGCTCGACGTCAGCCGTACCCGATTTACCAGTTACAGGAACGAGCCCGATAACCCCAACAGCCTCAGTTACAACGAGGTGTACAGCATCTATATCGACCAGGAGGGCATCATCTGGTTGGGGACCTTCGGCGGCGGGCTCAACCGGCTCGATCCCCAAACAGGGGTCTTCACCCGGTATTTGGCCGATCCCAACGAACCCAACAGCATCAACGGCAATTTTATCAGCGAAATCTTCGAGGACAGCATGGGGTACCTGTGGATCGGGACCGGAGCCAGCGGCCTCAACCGGTTCGATCGGCGGACCGAAACGTTCAAGCAATACACGTCCGAAGATGAGTTTCCCGCCGGGATTATCAATTGTATCCTCGAAGACCATCGCCGAAATCTGTGGATCAGCCACCTCGGGGGACTGACCAAATTCAATTTGCGAACCCATTCTCTGATCACCTACACCCAACGGGACGGGCTGCAGAGCAACGAGTTCAACGGCACGGTCTGCTTCAAGAACAGCCGTCAGGAGATGTTCTTCGGTGGGGTGAATGGATTCAATGTCTTCCACCCGGACGACATCGAGGACAACAAGCACCCGCCGGCGGTCGTGCTGACCGATTTCAAGGTGTTCAACCGATCGATTCCCGTGGGGGGTAAGAGCGAGGCGGGTCACGTCCTGTTGCACAACTCCGTGTTGGACACGAACGAGCTGGTGCTCTCCTATCTGGACAACGTCTTCTCCTTTGAATTCGCCGCGCTGCACTACGCCATGCCCAAATCAAACAGGTACGCGTTCATCATGGAGGGGCTCGACAAGGAGTGGAACTACACCGAGGCCTCCCGGCGCTATCGAACCTATAACAATCTCCCGCCGGGGAAGTACATCTTTCGAGTCAAAGCGGCCAGCAGCACCGGGGTGTGGAACCACCAGGGGCTGGCCCTCAGAATCACCATCGTGCCGCCTTTTTGGCAAACCTGGTGGTTTCGCCTGCTGACCATCCTGGGGGCCACCCTGGCCGCCTTCGGCTGGTATCGGGCGCGATTTCGCAACATCGAAACCCAGAAAAAAAACCTGGAGCAAAAGGTCGTCGAACGCACCCGGGAGGTGGTCCGACAGGCCGAGGAGTTGGAGCAGACCAACCTGGAGCTCGAGAAATTGTCGATGGTGGCCAGCAAGACGGCCAACGCGGTGATTATCATGGACGCCGCAGGCAATGTGGAATGGGTCAACGAGGGGTTCACCCGGATGTACAAAATGACCCTGGAGGAGTTCACCGGGAACAAGGGGGCCAATCTGATCGATGCCTGCTCCAGCCCGGAGGTGGAACAGGCGATCGAGGCTTGTATTCGCGAAAAAAAGACGGTCACCTACGAGTCTTCGATTCAGCTGCATGACGGGGGGCTGGTCTACACCCAGCGCACGATCACCCCGATGCTCGACGATCAGGGGGAGCTCTACCGCCTGATCGCGATCGATTCGGATATCACCGAGCTGAAAACCGTGCAACGCCACGCCCTGGAGCACGCCCACAAGGCGGGGATGGCCGACGTGGCGATCAGTACGATCCACAACGTGGGCAACATCCTCTCCAGTGTGGTGACCACCAACACGGTTTTGAAACACATTCTCGACCGTTCGGTGGCCAACAATCTCAAAATGGCCAATCAGCTGCTGCGGGACAACGAGGACAATCTGGAGCAGTTCATCTGCAAGGATCCCAAGGGCAAGATGCTGTTGGATTTCTACATCAGCATCGAGGAGACCCTGTTGGAAGAGCAGCACAAAGCCAAGGAAAGCATCGACCGTCAGGCCGAGAAAATACACGCCATCTCGGAGATCATCAACGCCCAGCGGGATTACGTCGACAAGTCCAATTTCTTTGTCGAAGTGATCTCCTTGGAACGGTTAGTCGAAGACGCGTTGATTATGAACTCAGAGTCGATCCGGCGCAACCGAATCGTGATCCATCGCGAGTTCTTTACCAGCACCAAGGTACCCCTCCAGCGGATGAAGCTGATGCAGATTCTCAACAACGTGATTATCAATGCCCAGGAGGCGATGGAACAAACAGCTTCTGACGAGCGAGTAATGAAGTTTGTCCTGGGACAGGAGAACGGGACAGTGTCATTGCGGATTTCCGACACCGGCTGCGGCATCCCCCGGGAACACCTGGTCTCGGTTTTCAATTACGGCTTCACCACCAAACCCAATCGGCAGGGGGTCAGTCTGCACAACTGTGCCAATTCCATGTCCGAGATGAAGGGCAAGATGTGGGCGGAGAGCTCGGGAGTGGATTCGGGTGCGACCTTCATCTTGGCCTTCCCCGTCAGCGCCGACGCGCAAAACTGAGGACTATTCGTCGGTCGGATCGCTCCGTTCAGCTGTGGGGGAGTCGGAGGTCGAGTCCTCCTTGGATTTTTTTTCGGGCATGGTGCAGTTGCCCAGGAAGACAGCGCCCCGCTCTATTTGCAGGGAGGGGGTGGTGACCTCCCCGTTCAGCTGTCCCGGTGGGTGGAGCTCGACTGCTGACTTGGCATTCACAGTGGCCTCGACACGGCCACCGGTGACGATTAGGGTTCCCACGTTGACAGTCCCCCGCACATGGCCGCCGGGAACCACCACCAATGTGTCATCCGAGAAAATATCCCCTTCGAACGCCCCCTCGATGCGCACGGTTCCGAAAAAGGTGAGCTTTCCCTGAAATTCACTTCCTCGACCCAATAGTGAGCCGGTCTCCTGTTGTTCATCGGCCATTGTCTGCTCCTTGGGAATGACGCTCGATACTCACTTGACGAGGGTGGCTACGACTCGATTACGCCCTTTGTTCTTGGCTTGATAGAGATTGGCGTCGGCTGCGGAGACGACTGCCGAGGGTTCGATCTCCTTGGTCGGGCTGATCGTGGCCACGCCGACGCTCACGGTGACTTGAAGGATCAACTCGCCCCCTTTGGCGATATTTACCTTTTGCTGGGCCACGCATTCGCGAATGCGCTCTCCGAGCGCTGCGCCCCCTTTGAAATCGGTCCCCTGAGCGATGACCGCAAACTCCTCACCGCCGTAACGCGCCAGCACATCCTCGGTGCGGATCATTTTGTTGACCGCCTCGGTAACGCCGATCAGCACCTTGTCCCCGGCCCGGTGCCCATAGGTGTCATTGACCTTCTTGAAGTGGTCGATATCAAACATCGCCAATGTACAGAAGATTTGATGGCGGCGGGCAAAGGAGAGGTCGGTCAGCAGCTTCTGTGCAAAGTACTTGCGGTTGTAGATGCCGGTCAGTCCATCCCGGGTGGAGGACTCGTACATCTGCTGCTGGTAAGAGTGCTCCAGCTCGTCCTGAAAAACGAATTTGAGGATGGTTCGTCGACCGATCAGCACCTTGGTTCCGTCGGTCAGCGCCGCCTGATCGATACGTTCACCGGCGACAAAGGTGCCATTGGTGCTCCCCAGGTCTTTGATGATCACCTTGTCGGGGCCTTCCCGGCGAACCTCGGCGTGGAACCGGGACACACCGTCGTCCTTGAGCACCACCTTGCAGTCCACGTCCCGTCCCATGGTGACCACCGGTTCATCGAGCCCAATCACGCTTCCCACATCGAGTCCGCCGATGACGATGAAGCAGGCCTTCTTCTGCTTTTCATTGCGCATTTGTTCAGCGATCGTCGACCGGTCGATTTGGATCGTTCTTTCAAGCGATTTATGTGGGTTACTCGGCATCAATGCCCTCCGGCGGATTCAAGTTTCATCATCACCGATTAAGTCTCCTTATACACGTTCTCGTCTGCATATAGAATATGGTACTATTTTTGAGCCGAGAAAAAAAAAAAGAGGCCAATTGGTGTGTTGGTCAGCTTGATGCATTCGCCACGATCGCCATAGTTCAGTTCAAATCGTATTTCTTCAGTATGCGGCGAAAGTTGCTGCGATCCAGACCGGCCTGACGCGCAGCCTCACTGACATTGCCCCCGGCGCGGCGCAATACTTCTTGAATATACTCCCGCTCGAATCCCTCGATCACGCGCTTCTTTGCGCTGGCAAACGGCACGTCGAGGAGCACGTTACGGGTGACCAACGGTTCCGGCGCGTTGATCACCGACGGGGGCAGGTCGCTGGGCATGATCACGTCACTACGAGCCATCACCACTGCCCGCTCCATCGCGTTTTCCAGTTCGCGCACATTGCCGGGCCAGGCATAGCTGCGCAGCGCCCGCATCGCTTCCAGGGCGATTCGCCGAATATCCCTGCCGGAGCGCAACGCGTACTTTCTCAAGAAATGGTAGGCCAGTAGGGGAATGTCCTCAGGTCTTTCACGCAGAGAGGGGAGGTGAATCGTAATCACGTTCAACCGGTAGTAGAGGTCTTCGCGATAGACCCCGTCCATCACCGCCCGGTGCAGATCCACGTTGGTCGCCGCCACGACCCGCACGTCGACCGAAATTTCTTCGGAAGAGCCGACCCGTTTGACCTCTCCCTCCTGCAAGGTGCGCAACAGCTTGACCTGAACCGCCGGGGGCAGCTCCCCTACCTCGTCGAGCAGAATCGTCCCCCCGTCGGCCGCTTCGAACAGGCCGCGCCGGGTGCTGACCGCACCGGTGAAGGCGCCGCGCAGATGCCCGAACAGTTCGGATTCAACCAAGTTCTCGGGTATGGCCGAGCAGTTGACCGGGATGAACGGTTTGCCCACCCGGGAGCCGCGATTGTGAATCGCCCTGGCCACCAGCTCCTTGCCGGTGCCGGACTCCCCTTGGAGCAACACCGTCGAGGTGGAGTGGGCCACCGAGTCGACCATCTGGTACACCTCGAGCATCGGAGGAGACGAGCCGATGATGTTGCCGTAGCGCTCGCGGACCTCCAGCTCCTCTTCCAGACGGCGCGTCCGGTCGACGAGTCGCCCCCGTTCGGCTGCCTTTTCCACGGCCAGGGCGACGGTGTCGGACGAGGTGAACGGCTTGGTCAGAAAGTCGTAGGCGCCGGCTTTGACCGCGGCGACCGCAGAATCCACGTCAGCGAACGCGGTCATCATGATCACCTCGACCCGCTCGGACAGCGCGCGGGATCGCTTGAGCACCTCCAGGCCACTCATACCCGGCATGACCAGGTCGAGCAGGATTACGTCGACCTGGTCCTTTTCGACACGGCCGAGGGCCTCGATGCCTCCGGCTGCTGTGGTGACATCAAAGCCGCGGGCTTTGAGGATGCGGGCCACACTGCGCAAGGCGGTTGGTTCATCGTCCACGACCAGCACCCGAATGCCGGATGAGGTGATGGTATTCTGGCGTTCCCAGCCGGGAGGCTGAGACTTGACATCATATGATGTATTGATCTCCGTCATCGTTGCAACAAGCCTCTGTCGTCACCTACACAATAGCCGAAAATCCAGGTTTTTCGCAATTGAATCGGATTTTGCACGTTTCTCAAACGCTTTTTCTCTTCCCCTATGTTTACTCTATCGGTCGTTCACTCTTTTTTTTAATATAGCGAATAGTGCAAAAGCCGACATTTGATTGCGCCGTTCCAGACTATATCGCGGCGAGCGGACTTGAGGCCCATTTTTTGGGACAAATATGGTGATCCGGAGAGGACGTGAGCCGACATTCCGGTACATCTGGTCTTCAATACCCGGCCCAGGGTCTGATAGAGCTCGACCAATTGCTCGATCTCCCCGAGCCGTTCTCCGTAGGGGGGATTGACCACGACCATCCCCTCGGTGCGGGATTTGAGGTCAGCAATATCCGCCTTTCTCAGCCGAATGACATCATCCATTCCGGCGCCGGCGGCAGAAGCGCGAGCAGCGCGAAGGGACTCATCTGCGACATCAGAGCCGAAAATCGCACACTCTTCGTCGTTCTTCATCTGCGACTTGGCCAGCTCGACCAGCTGTCGCCACAAGTGCCGGTCATACGACGGATGGCGCATAAAGCCGAACTCGCGCCCCAGCAAGCCAGGGGCCACCTGCCGGGCGACCAGGGCCGCCTCGACGAGCAAGGTGCCCGAACCGCACATCGGATCGACAAAGGGGGTTGATCCGTCGAACTCGCTGAGCAGCACCACGCCGGCGGCCAAGGTCTCCATCAACGGCGCCTTGAACCCGAAACTGGGCCGGTAGCCCCGCCGGTGCAGCCGCTCGCCCGACGTGTCCACGCTCAGGACGCAGCGGTTGTTCAACAGTCGAGCGCTGACGCGCAGATCCGGATTGTTGCGGTCCACGTTGGGGCGGGTGCCGTACCGATCGCGAAACTCGTCGACAATGCCGTCCTTGATCACCTGGGCGATGAACCGGGTGTGGGTCAAATCGGAATCGTTGCTCACCGCGTCCGCGGCCAGGGTGCCTTTCCGGCCCAGGTGTTCGTCCCAGCGCACCGTGCGGACGCCGTCGTAGAGCGCTTTTCGGTCGGGTGCGTCGAACTCGACCAGATTGAGCAACACCCGGTGAGCCGTGCGCAGCCATAAATTGGCCATGTAGACCGTCTCCAGGTTGCCCCGAAAGGCGACCCCCCTGCGGCCCACGGTCACCTCCCGCCCGCCGATCCGTTTGATCTCCTGCTCGAGCACCTCTTCGAGGCCCACAGAGGTTGTGGCGTAGAGCTTTAGCGGCAGCGTTCTTTTGGGCCGGACATCAATTGTAGAGGTTGATTGCGGCATCGCGACTTTCCTTGGGTTGGCCGAACGGATATCTCCTGCTACCTCGTCCTTTTGTTGCGGAGGCGCTTGGCGGCAGTGGCGATGGCTTGGGGGATGTTCTTGTCGCGCTCGAGAGCCCGCACGTCAGGGGTGCGCAGATGCTGCAGAAAGCGCATGGCGAGATCGACGGGGGTTTTGGGGTTCTGCACCAGGTTGAGCTTGACCGCGTAGTGCTTGATCCATTCCCGTTTCTTGCCGATGTAGCGCACCGCCTCCTCGGGCAAGCTGCGGTACTTGGTATAGCGCATCACCTCTGATTCGTTGATCACCGGCGATTTGACACAGGCCATGATCACCAGCTTGTTGGCGTCCCGGATCAACAGGCTCCGCTGATTGGAGTTGCCCAGTGTAGCAAGGCGAATTTTTTGAGCTGGTGTCATCCGGGTGACCACCTTTTGCAGGCGCTCCGCATTTTTGGACGGGGGCACCGATGGGGGCTGACTCGGGCGATGGGTCTGGGTCGCATCCAAGTGGGCTTCGTCCAGCTCTTCCCACTCTTGATTGTCCAAGTTCTCCTTGAACTCCTCATCGGAAATCGGATCTTCATCCATCACCGGCGCAGCATTTCCCTCGATCGCCGCTTTGACCTCGGCAAAGCTGGGGATCCCGGTGAGCTCGATCTGGTTGCGAATGGCCAGCTCAATCGCCCGATCCGCAGTGGACATCAATGTCGCTTTATTGAAATAGAGCGTTTCGATGATTTTGGGGTGTTCGAGCATTCTCGCCTCGTTGGCGGCGATCATCTCGAGCACCTTTTCATTCCCCGTCTCAGCGGCAATCCAGATGACGGTCTCGGGGAGTGACGCGCGGTTGAGCAATATTTTCTGTTCTGCTTCGTGATTGGTCAGCAGAATTCGCGCCAGACCGTCGAGTACCGAACCGTTGTCCTGTTTTTCGAGGGCGTTGAACAACATGTTTTGCGGCATCTTCTGCAGTGCTTGGCGCGCTTGATTTCCCAAGGCTTCATCAATGTCGTAGGCGAGGATGTACAATGCATTGACCAGATCGATCGGCCCCAAGGGCGCTAGGCCGGCGGCAGCCATCTGCTTGAGTTTGGCCGGTGTACCCGGTCCGCACACCTTGGCGACCTGTTTTGAAAACGCGCCCACATCAATCGGATGTTCCATCTGAGCTCCTTCGTTCGGAGAGAGTCTAGCACGATGCAGTAGGGGAGTATAGGTCGCGGTACGGGAGGTCGTGGTACTAAGGGCAGGTCGCCGCGAGGTTGACCTCGCTGGGATAGGATCCGAGATCGGCCTCGATGATGAAGTAGTGTCGTCCGGCCGCAAGCCCGCTGACAGTGAGGGTGTCGGATCCCGATTGTTCACAGCTCTGGGGATCACACCAGTCGGTCAGGTAGAGCAGGTTCACCCCCATATCCAGGGGCAAGGTGGAATTGACAGTGAGCTGCACCGCACCGCCGGCGACGGTATCGACATAGACCACCGCTTCCCGGCCGAGAAATTTCTCCCCGGCGCAACTGTACTCGTGATAGGCCCCGTAGCTGTCCGGGATGAACTGTTCGCCGGGCACCTTGGTCGCGCCGCCACAACTGAGGGGGAACGGCTGATAGCCCACTATATCGGTACATTCGATCTGGCCCTCGGTGGTGATGCTGCAGGTGCCGAATTCGCATAAGTTATTGTTATCACATGGTTTTTCGTCATCCGGGATGCACTCCCCGCCTAGGCAGAAGGGGTCGTCGCCAAAACACTGTCCGTCCTGACAGGCGTCGCCGTCCAACTTCGGGCCCGGCGTTCCACAGGTGTACCCGCCCGAACCATCGGGCTCGCATCCGTAGGTCGTACACGGATCAAAGCCGCCCACCACACAGGGGTTGTCCTTGCTCTCCAGACAGTTGCCGCCCCAACATTTGTCCAGACATGGATCATCCGGGTAGCAGGCAGAACCGTTGAGCTTGTCCTGATCGACACATTCGTCGAGGTCCTCGTCGCAAACCGGGGTCACACAGGGATTGTCATTGGGTAGATCCACGCAGGGATCGGCCGCGTCCGGCGGGGGTTCGCAATTCCCTTCAACAGTGCACTCTTTGGCCTTGTCGCCGTAACAGAACATCGCTTCAGAACATTCGGTCCCCTCGGGCTCGTGAGTGTCGATGCATTTGTCGGTAGCTTCGTCGCAAGTCCGTGACGCGACGCACAGGGGTAACGACCCGTCGCACGGACCCAATGTCGGCGGTTCGCACACGCCGTCGTAGCACTTTTCCTCGCCGTCACACCACAGTTCATCGGCGCACGACTCACCATCGCTCTTGGGAGGGTGTTGACAATGGTACGTGGCATCGCAGACGTCGGTGGTACAGGTCTCCCCGTCGTCGCATTGGGCAGCGGCATTGCAGCACAGCTCATCGCCACCGGTGCTGTCACAACAGACGCCGGTCGACGGAGTACAGTGATCCGACTCACAGTCCGAATGCTCATCGCAACCGCTCTGGCCGCTCTTGAGGTCCTGGAGACAGAGATCCCCTTCGCAGTGGTAGTGCCAGTTTTCTTCGTCAGCGCAGAGGGTGTCATCCTCGGTGCCGGCCGGGCTGCAGTCGTCGACACAGCTATAGGGTTGGGGATCGAATTCCTCGAGGCAGATCGAACCGTCACAATCGGTGTGATCCAGACAGCAGACCGTCCCCGGACCACCTTGGCAACAGATGCCCACCGGCCCTGCGGTGTCGCAGTACCCGGAAGCGCAATCCGAATGCTCGTTGCACGAGTAATCCCCATCCACCATGTCCGGCAGGCAATCGTTGTCGTCGCAGTGGTGGTTCTCCGGGCAGAGGGCGTCGTCGTCGAGACCGTCGACCTGGCATTCGTCAAAGACGCACGACCAGGTGTCGGTCAGGCATATTCCTCCGGGACAGGGGTGGTCGTCATTGCAGCAAAAACCTGCGGCACAACAGACCTCGTTTTCGCAGTGTCCAGAGGCGCAGTCACTATCCTCGTCGCACTCCGATTCACCGTTGGCCAGCACGGTGACACACTCTTTGGCCCCATTGCAGTAAAACCCTTCGTTGCAGTTTCGATTGGACTCGCAAGAGGGGTAGCAGAGCTGGGCCACGCCTCCACCCGAACAATCGTATTGCGACTCCTTCCAGGCGTAGGGCCCGTCGCACAGGGCCACTGTTTCGCACTCACCCGTTCCGTCGCAGCGGTTGGCCCCATCACAGGTCTCCCCGTCGGCGAGGTCTGGGGCCCCACACAACAAGGGGGCGTAGTCGCATTGGTGGGCGCCGTTGCACGCCCTGTCGACGCAAAGGGTGTTGTCACATTCCCCGGGATCGGGTGGATTGGGACAGCACTCACCGGATGGGCTCGGCTGGCAACAGTACCCGTCGCCGCAGAAATTGGTCGAGCAGTCTTCATTGGTTTCACAGGCCGCGCCCACATTCTGGCATTCGCTGTTGTGGCATTCGAAGCCGGCATTGCACATCAAATTGTTGGTGCAGCTCGTAAAACAGTTTTCGACGACGCTGTTGGCGGTACAAGTGTAGGGATCAACCACATCGACTGCGTAAGGCCCGTCGCAGGTCTCGACCACGGCACAGTTGCCCAGCCCGTCGCAGCGGCTGCCTAGTTGGCAAACCTCTCCATCTTCGCTGTCCTCGGTGCCGCAGGCCATCGCTCGATAGTCACACTGGTTGTTGGGATTACAGGAGCGAATCGTGCACAGGGATTGATCGCAGTCGGGCTGGGTTCCACAGCACTCCTCGAATCCCTCTTTGTACGGACAGCAGAATCCCCCCCCGCAATACGCCGAGGTGCATTCGTAGTTGTGCACGCACGGCTCGCCATTGGCCGCGTCACCGTTGACGTCGGTGTCGGCATCCGTGTCCGCGTCGGTGTCGCCGTCGGTGTCGCTGTCTGTATCCGTATCGGTATCGGTATCCGCGTCGGTATCGGTATCCGTATCGGTATCGGTGTCGGCATCTCCACCGGTTCCACTGTCGGGAAGCGGGGGAGCACTCTGGCAGGATCCGTCGACACAGACTTGCCCCAGATCACAGTCGGCGGTGTTTTTGCAGTCATCACACCCCATCGTCGGCAACCCCAGGCCCAGACACAACCAGATACCCCAATTCCATCGTAATTGTTTCATGTGCGTTTTACCTTTACTCATTGCAGGCACATACCCTTGCATATCCGGTGAAGGATGCGGTCTCGGTCGTGGGATCGATGGTGCGGTACCGGTTCCCGTTGTAGAAGCTACAGCCGAGCCCGACGCCCGTTTGCAGGCCGGGGATCCCGCTACCGATGCCCAGGGCATCGAGCACATCTCTGCAATTCAGTGTGGAGCCGTCGCTGCCGGCGTAGGATCGCGTTGCGATATGGTATCCTCCGTGAGCAGCGCACACCGTACCGCAGGATTCGCCACCCCCGCCGTAGTACCAGCAGTATCCCGCCACCTCGACGCCGTTGCACCAGGGGCCGGGATCGGTATCTGTGTCCGGCTCCGCGTCCGCCCCGGTCACCCCGATGATTTTGATGTCATCGAGGGACCAGTGAAAGGCGTAGTACGCCTCGTATCGAAATCGGATTTGAATGTCATCACCATCGGCAGCCCAGTCGGTGGCCGAGTCGGCGGCCAATTCATAGGAGTCGAAACCCGAGGCGCTGGCGTCGTGGTACAGCTGCACCGTAGACCAACTCGGCGATGTCGACGAGCGCTTCTGTACCGAGGCGTATGAGTAATAAGAGCCGGAATTATAGTCCTTGTAGTCGTGGTTGTACTCCACCACCACAGCGCAGTCGCGGATCCGCTGATACTCGGGGCTAATCAAGTTGTCCCAGTTGACGGTATAGAAGTCACTGTCGAAGTAGGCGTAGCCGCCGCTCCCCGGTGAGCTGCCGGTGTTCCACTCCCAGACCATCGAACCCGACTCGCTCGCCTCGGTGTAGGGGCTGAGGGAGTCGTCAAAGGTGGCCAACACGAAGCTCGAGCAGTCGATGGTCGAATTGCAGTCGTTGTCGCACTCATCGTCCGGGACCGCGTTGCCGTCGTCACACTCTTCGACCCCCTGCTGAACGTGGCCGTCCCCACAATAGGCCGCGCTGCAGCTGATGCAGTCGTCGGTGGTCAAGGCGTTGCCGTCGTCGCATTGTTCATTGTACGGTGCGGCGTCGTCGGTGACGAAGTCGCCGCAGCTGGGAGTGGCGCAGTCCGGTCGGCAGCTGTTGGGATCCCAGCTGTTGTTGGCCGAGCCCTCGTCGCACTGTTCAGTGCCGGCAAAGACGAACCCGTCGCCGCAGGTCGCATCGGCACAATCCACGCAGGCGTCGGTACTGATGCTGTTGGCGTCGTCGCACTCCTCGCCGGGATCGACGATACCGTTGCCACAGATTTCGTCACTGCAGGTGGGCCCACACCCGTCGCCGCCGGTCCAGTCGTCGAATTGATCGCAACTCTCGCTGTAGGCCTCGGCCAGACGGATGTTGTCGATGAAGTATCGATCCCAATTGGACGAAGAGCTCGCGTTTTTGAGGTAGACCCATTGGAAGTCGTACACCCCCGGAGCGAGATCTTCGCAGTGGGTTTGCCAGGCGGCATCGTGATCCCCCGAACGGCTGAACACGACCGTGGTGTCCACGATGAACTGGAACAGGTCGGCATTGGTCTGGGACGAGCCGCGCCAATCAAAGCACACCTGCCCGTCGGTGTAGGCGATGAGGTTGAGCTCGGAGCGGGAGTTGTTCATCCGCTTGTTCGACGAGACAGCGGAGTAAGTACCCCCGGCCGCGTCATCGTCGGTGACCACGAACGGTTTGGTTCTCGAGGTGCTCTCCCAGATCCAATCCCAGGGTTGACTCAGCAAATCGCCGCTCTCAAAGTCCTCGACGGCCTCGGGGACGATCTCCAGTTCCCCGTTGCCGCAGTATTCGATGGCGCAACCCACGGAACAGCCGTCATTGTCCGCTGTGCCGCCGTCATCACACTCTTCGCCTTCATCGATCGTGCCGTTGCCGCAGGTTTCGTCGAGACAAAACGCATTGCATCCGTCCCCCGTGGCGGTGTCACCGTCGTCACACTGCTCGGGATAGTCCCCGGCAGTAAAGCGGAGGTCGTCGATGTAGATCCGATCGTGACCGTCATGGGTGGTCGAGTCCTTGTGGTATTCCCAGACGAATTGATGCACGCCGACAGAGACCGGGTGGCAGCTCTCGGCCCAGGCCGCGGCAAAGATACCGCTGCGTTCCCAGATGATCGCCCCGTCGACGTAAAAGCGGAAGTAGTCGTAATTCAGCTCGGTCTCGCCCCAATAGTTGAAGCAGACCTCCCCGTCGGAATAGGCCTCCACCGCGGCGACGGCCAGGCTGTTGTTGACGTTGTAGTTGGTCGTGCGCAGGGAATAGCTGCCGTTGTTTTGCTGCTCCGTGTTGACCGCCCAATTCTGAACCTCCCAGTCGAGGGCGCTCAGGTCACCGGTCTCGAAATCGTCCTTCACCTGCAACGCCATGCCCACTGCGCCGTCCCCACAAAAGCCCGTCGGGATGGCACAGTTGTCACAGGACGCCGTGGGCATCGCCGCGCCTTCATCGCACGCTTCCCCATAGGTGGCGTTTCCGTCGGTCACCCCATCGCCGCAAGTGGGCAGGACGCAGGTGGGTCGGCAGTGATTGGGTTGCCAGTTGTTGTTCGCCGCTCCGTCGTCACAGTCCTCAACGCCGGTCCGCACGTGGCCGTCGCCGCAGATCGCGTCGGCACAGGCCACGCAGGCATCGGATGAATCCACGTTGCCGTCGTCACAGGTCTCCCCGGAATCGATCACGCTATCGCCACAGTAGGGATTTTTGCAGTTCTCGCGGCAGGTGTCGGGCGCGGTGTCGCTGTTGGCCGGCCCGTCGTCACACTCTTCGACCCCCTCGACGACGTTGTTGCCGCACACCGACTCCAGTTGACAATTTTGGTCGCAGCCGTCCCCGTTGACGGTTCCCCCGTCATCGCAGGTCTCTCCGGTGTCGGTGACCCCGTCCCCACAGGAGGGGTTTTGGCAGTTGGTGCGGCAGGCGTTGGGGGCGTTGTCGCTGTTGCCCGATCCGTTGTCGCACTGTTCCTGGCCGACCCAGGTGAAGCCGTCGCCGCAACTGGCGTCGGTGCAGTCGGTCAGGCAGGCATCGGTGTTGTCGCTGTTGCCGTCGTCACATTGTTCGCCGGTGTCCGGCCAGCCGTTGCCGCACAGCTCGGTCCCTGAGGAATCGTCGAGCCAGATCAAATCGACGAACAATCCCTGCTCGGCGATTGAGCCGTCCGAATGCATCCGGTAGCGGATTTGGAGATTCTCGTTCATCGCAAAGGAGACATCCACCACATTGTGGATCCAGTCGGGTTGGATGCCGGTGTCGATGTTCCCGCACCACCGGTTTCCCAGCTCGTAGTCATACCCTTGGAAGGGGGAAACGGTGATCCAAGACGAGCCGTTGTACACTTGAACGTCAGCCCAGTCGTAAAGACACCGGCTGTTCCCTTCGATGTCCCGCCACATGAAGAAGTGGAGGTAGACGGGTTGTCCGATACAGGCGGTGGTATCGATGGTCGGCGATGTCGCCTCGTCGTCGGCGTTCATCGAATAGGCGGCGCCTAGGTTGGTGGCAATGGTGCAGCTGCCCTCGTAGGCCACTCCGACCCCGGGGGTGCCGACCGCCCAATCCCCCTCGAGGGTCCACCCCTGATCGTCGCAACCCTCGAAGGTGTAGTGGGCCGCCTGCATCGCCTCGTCGCAGCTGGCGAAATTGTCGTCCGTGTCCGTATCCGGCTCGCTGCAATCCCCGTTGCCCCATTTGATCTCGATGCTGTAGGCGCCGCTAGCGCCGTAGCTGTCCACATTGACGTAGATTTGATTTTGACCCGGTAACACCTCGACACTGGCCGTCTCACAGGCCCCGGCGCCGCCGATGTTGTTGTCCTGCAGTCGGTTCTGCTCGCAGTCGTAGATCGAAAGACCCATATTCCACGATGACTCCGGACAGACCGTGATCGTCACCGGCTGCATCTCCGCGGTGACGTTGTTGACCTCCCAGATCTCGTCATCCCCGTCGATGCCCGGCGGGTTGTAGTGGTTGCCGTCGGCCGCTTGGACCGTGCTGTCAGCGGTGAAACAGCCGTCGGGCTCGGTGATGGTCACCGTCTCCTGCGGGGTCTCCCACGGGGGTAGGCAATCCATCGGGCAGCTGCCTTCGTACACGCTGATCTCGTACAGGCAGTCATCCCCCAGACCGGGATCGCAGACCCGGGTGGTGTGCGCATACTGGGAAAATTCGACCAGGTACAACTGACCGGCGTTGGCCACAAATTCGAATTGCAGGTTGTTCCCCACGTCATCGTGACCGCAGCCAACGTTGTAGTAGGATTCATCGCAAATCGTCGTCGCCCCGGAGTAGCTGCGGCGATAGATCTGACCCACCAGATCAGCAGCGCCGAGGAAATTCTCCTCACTCTTGATACAGTAGTTGGCGTTGCCCTCGTCCCAGCCGCGGTGGATCTTGAAGATCTCGGTGTTGGGCCAGAATTCATTGGCCGAGCCCGACGCGTGGCAGCTGGTGCGCCCGGACCAGGAGTTGGCACAGTTGTACCCGCCGCAATCGCCGCCGCCGGCGTGCATGCTGTTGACCACGTTCTCCAAGGTGCCGGTCCAGGTCGCCCCGTCCACTCCCGGGTGGGTCACGTCGAAGACGCGGGGATCGTCATTGACCCGGTCACAGGGGCTGGCCGACCACTTGCGCTTTTCGACGGTCAGATAGAAATTGCCTTTGTCGGACTGAGCCCCGTCCATAAAAATGAAGACAGTGCGCGTTTCGCCGCTCGAACGGCCCTCGGGAAAGATCACCGCACTGGCCACGTAGTCGAACGCCTCCATCCCGCCGGGCACCTCCTGGGTGCAATCGTGGGGATTCTCGGGATAGTCCCAGCGGCCGTCGCAGGTGCCGTCCGCCACTTTCTGCTCGCAGTCTTCGCCATCTTCGTAGTTGCAGCACCCGGTGGGATAGTAGCGCCGGCACCAGTAGTACCCGCACTTGCCGTCACCGGTCGTGCCCGTGCAGGTCGGACCGCCGCACTGCTCCTCTTCGGCACTCAGGGGATTGGGGTAGCAGCACTGCTGGCCGGCCAGGGTGTTGCCCGTGTCGTCGCAGTCGTCTTCGGTGACCGCCACGGCGCTGGCGTGGGGATAGTTGCAGCGCTCCGAAGAGACCTGCACATGGGCATAGTCATTGTCCGGCTGGTTGCCTTCGGGACAGTCTTCTGCCGTGTGGATGTCTTGTGCCACGTACACACCCACATCGAAATCGGCCTGCACCTTAACCACATAGGACCACAGGATGTACTCGTCCGCCGCGTTGGTGGGATAGGAGAAGGCGTAGACCAGATCGGGCCCGGTTTGGCCCAAGGGGGTGTCGGTGCCGTCGTCTTCGACGCAGTGTTCACCGATCGCTTCGTAATTGTTGCTCGCACAGGTGGTCGAGCCGATGATCTCGAGGGTGGTTCCCGATTCGTCTTCCTTGCTGAACTCGCCGATCCACGAGTCGGAGCCCTTGTCGACGGCGGTGATGTCCCCTTCGATGAACGCGTCGCTGCAGAGGTTGTTGTACGCCGCGTGCATCACCGGCTCGCAGATACCGCTGGGGATGCCCGTCGGGGTCACCCCGCAGAATCCCTCGTAGCAGTTGGGCGGATACACCGCGTCGTCGATATCAGTACAAGCGGTGCCATAAGGTTCGATTTCGAGATAGCAAACGTTGTAACCGATGCCCGAGCCGTCATCCCCACAGCGGGGCGTGCAGCACCCCCCGTCGGCTGCCAGGGCGGCGGTACAGCCGCTGCATTCGGCGTCGGATTCGCAGCAGCCGGGCAGCAGATCCGCATCCGGGATGCAGGTATGGCTGTTGAACGCGGGATCTGCCCCGTCGCTCTGGCAGATGTACTCGTGACACGGATCCGTGGGTTCCGGTTCGCAGCTGACCAACGAGCCGGCAGCGCACATCCCGCCCCCGTCACAATAGTCGTTTTCGGTGCAGCCGTTGCTGTCCGCATTGCACAGAGCGCCCAAGGGCTGAAAATCGGCGACGCAATCCCCGTCCAACGGGTCGCAGCTGCCGAAGCGACACTGGTTGTCCAGGAACGAACAATCCCGCGGCGGCCCGGCGACGCATTCCTGGGGCGCCGGTCCGGTGGTGTCACAAATGTCCAACGTGCACGGGTCGTCATCTGCATCGCACTCACCACTGAGTCCGGCAAAGGCGCATTCAAAGGCGTTGAAATTGTTCCCCGCATTGCCCAAATCGGTGCACGACGCGGTGTTGCAGTCCAGGTCGCACCCCGCGGGGCAGTTGGTCGGATCGTTGAGCAAGCACCATTCACCGGTGATCGGCTCGCCGGCCAAGCACCCCCCGGCGCCGTTGCAGGCGTCGTTTCGAGTGCAGCCGTTGGAGTCCGCGTTACAGGCCGTACCTTCATCGGAGAAGGTCACCTTGCATTGGCCGTCGGCCGGGTCGCAGTAATCCTCGGTGCACTCGTTGAGGTCATCGCAGATGGTCTGGCCCACGTTGGTGCAGACCAACTCGTAGTTTCCGTCTGGGTCGTCACACGGGGGGTTGAGGCAGACGCATTCGTCCTGCGTGCATCCGTCTCCATCCGCATTGCAGGAGCTGCCCAGGAGTGCCTCGTTCGAGCGAACGCATTCCCCCTCGCCGTCCGTATCGACATCGGTCGGATCGCAAATCCAGTAGTTGCACTGATCCCACAGCTCGATACAGGTTTTGGCATCGCCGGAGGTGCAGACCCCCCCTTGGCAGGAGTCGTCCAAGGTGCAAACGTCGCCGTCGCCGCCGCAGGGCGTTCCGTCCGGTACATCGTCATTGACACACAGGCCGTCGGCCGGGTCGCAGGCGTCGGTGGTGCATTCGTTTTCATCGTCACAGTCTTTGTCGGAGATATACGTACAGTCACCGGCTGGGTCGCATTCATCCAGGGTGCAGGGGTTGCCGTCCAGATCGCAGTCCTCCCCCACGTGGGCGTCCGGATTGTGAGTGCACTGGCCGTTCCAGCAGAGCTCGTCGGTGCAGGGGTTGCCGTCGTCCTCGGCGCAGACCAGGTTGTTGGCCAACGAAGCGTCGGCGTTGCATTGGCCCGCCGCGTCGCAGTTTTGCAGGTAACAGCTCGCTTCGCCCATGATGTGGCGCGGTCCCATGCCGTACCAGGAAGCGTCCACGTCGTGGGGATTGTCTACGCAGAATCCACCGGCGTTGACCGCTGGACCGTCACAGGAAGCACCGACCACGCAGCCGTCGATTTCAATTGGCGCGCAGCGGGCGTCGACGCAATCCTCGGAGCGTGGGTCGCTCGTGGAGAGCGAACAGTTTTGCGTGGTGTCGACCTCATAGTAGCAGCCGAAGTCGTTGGTGCAGGTGTGCCCGGGATCGCAGTGATCGCTGGTGCAGGGGTTGTTGTCGTTGCATTCGGCGTCATTCTGGCAGGGATCGACGATCGTGCCGCTACAGAAACCGGACTGCTCGGGATCATACGGATACTGTCCGTTGTCGCAGCCCAACCCGTTGTTGCTGCACATGTCGGCCGGGGTGAACATGTTGCCGTCGTCGTCCGGCGGTGCGGTGGTCCACCAGACACAGCCGCCCCAACAGGAACAGACGAAGTAGCCGTTGCACCAAGACGGCCCGCAGACGTTGTCATCGCGACAGATACCGTTGGCCGACGCCTGGGGGTGATCCCCGCCGAAATCCGTGCCCTTGCAGTGGGCTTCACTCGAACAGGTGCACAGGCCGTCGGCGTTGCAGATGTTGCCCGGTGCGCAGTCGGTGTTCTCGCTGCAGCGGACACTGTCGTGAATCGCATCCTGATGCCAGCACTCCGCGGCCTGCCCCGGCTCGGTGCAGCACTCGTCCCCTTGAGACACCTCATCGTCGGCGATCCCGATTTGAAACGAGAGGCCGCCGAGCACGTCGGACCGCGGTGTCGTTTCAAAGGACCGCTCCATCGGATGAATTGCCGTTTTATTTCGGTCAGTTAACGCTGTGGATCCCGATTGTATGGTCTCCCCCAGCGGGTCGTTTCCGTTGCACGACAGCGCCAGTAACAGCCCGGCAACCGTCGCGAAAGTGTTTTGAAAACAGGATTGATGCTTCATGAACAGACCCTTCGTTGTCAGCCCTCTCATACCAGAAAACGATTCTGGTTGAAGCCCATTTTTCCAACAAATACCGATAATTCAGTCCGCTTGGCCGGTTGACCTATTGACCGACTGCGCATTTTTTTCAAGGTAGGCATTTTTTTTAGAGTAATTGCCAACTCTTACCCCTGTTCCGAATATAAAGAATACCGCAACTTTTAAGTATATTTAAACTTATTGAAATTCACAAGAGGGAATTCTCTCGCTGTCAATCCTGGGGTATGGGGTACCCGACTCAATGGGACAACCGGTCATCCGGCCGGTTCAGACGGTAGGCCTCCCATCCGAGAATTGACAACACCAGCGACTAAGTGTTGTTAATGCGAGGAGATAAAATCAACCCAACCGATCAAGAGAGGTAAGTATGACTGGAAAAAATTTTATTCTCGCGCTGTTGTGTTGCTTTGTGTTCTTGGCCTGCCAAAAAACCGGGGATCATGCTGGTCACGATCACAGCCACGATCACGCCGGTCACGATCACGGTCACGACCACGGCAAGCACGATCACGGCAAGGCCGGTCACGAGCACAAAGCGCCCGCTGCGAAACCCGCTGCAGCGGTAGCGTCAGTCGCACAGACCGTCGAGGCGGGCTGCGCCATGTGCATCTACAAGATGGAAGGCATCAACAAGTGCACCCTGGCGGTGAAACTGGACGGAAAACCGCACCTCGTCGAAGGCGCGCAGATCCACGATTTGGGGGACGCCCACGCGGCGGACGGGCTGTGCAAAACAGCACGCCAGGCCACGGTGGAGGGCAAGCTCGAGGGAGACAAATTTGTCGCCAGCAAAATTGCGCTCAAGCCCCAGGCCAAGTAAGGGCTCGCAGCGCCCTGTTATAGCTCCCGGTCCTGGGCCTTCTCCCCTCTGATGGGTGCCCGTTTGGGGCCTTGCTCGAGCTCTTGTTCCAACCACTTCTTCGGATAACCGATCTCCTGGGGCCGCCCTTTGGGATTTTGAATGTAGCCGTCGTTGTACTTGGTGATCAGTAAATCGGCCAAATCCCACCATTTTTGCAGGGTCTCTTCTGCTGTAGAGTTGCAGTATTGGGTGAGGTAGGGGCCGATCATTTCGGGGTTGGTTTTGCGCAGGTGCCGGGCCGCCTGTTCCACTGCCGGCTGCAGTCCGAAGATCACGTCCTCAATCTCTTGTTGAACCTTCTGAATATCCTTGATCATGTAGCTGTAGCGCAGGTTGGCGTAGTTGGCGACGAAGTTGTAGGCCCACCAGGCCGACTCCGGGGTGAAGTGGCTCAGCTTGCCGGTGACATACGATTTGGGGAACCGGGTGATCGAAGTGTAAAACGGCACGAACACGTTGGTGTAGGGATTGTCCATGCCGAACCAATTGACCCCGCCGATGGCGTCGGGAAAGTCGGCCCGGGACTGGGAGACGTAGACAAAGCCCACCTGCTGGGTGGCGATCGGCCGTTCCCAGGAGTATTTTTTGCCGCCCGCTTCCCACTTCAACGGGCGCCAGCGATCCGGCGCACCGAACGGCCCGGCCAGGTGATCCTTGGTAGTGTCGAATCGCGTACCCTCGTAGTGGTCCCGGTGCAGAGCGATCACGTCGCGCACCGAGAGCTTGCGGTCCGGCTTGATGAACAGTGGGTACGGCTTGCTCCCCGGTAAAAGGGAGCTGTAGTCCGGCGAGAGCTTCAGCGATGGGGCAGCCCGGCGAAAGATGCTCCAGACCCGCCGCTCGGCGACCTTGACCTGCTCGTGGGTCGGCGGATTGTAGGCGTTGGAAAAGCTGAACGGCTTGTTGCTCTTGGGATTGTAATACCCTTTTTTTATTGCGTACTTAATGACGTTTTTCGAATAGCGCGCGTTGTCCGGATCGTTCAGGGGGAACCGGTGAATCCGCGACATGTTGGCGTGGGCGGCGACCATGCCGTCGGGGATGCGGACGGCGACCCAAATAGCACCCCTGCGGTTCTTGCCCGGACCGACGATCTCCAACAGCCACACCTCGTTCTTGTCGGCGATGGAAATAGACTCCCCCTCGCTGATGTAGCCGTATTTCTCGACCAACGAGGTCATCACCGTGATCGCCTCACGCGCTGTTTTCGCCCGCTCCAGGGCGATCAACATCAGCGGGTAGTAGTGAAAGATGCCCTTGTTGCTCTTGAGCTCGGTGCGTCCGCCAAAGGTGGTCTCGCCGATGGCCAGCTGGTGCTCGTTCATCAGACCGACCACCTTGTAGGTGTGCCGGACCTCGGGGACATGGCCCAGAACCCCGCGCCAACCGCGGATCTCCTTCTTGCTGCCCGGCTTGTGATCCGCTGCGGGGATGATCCGTGGACGGGGGTGAAATTCAGCGTCCGCCGAATAGCTGATCATGGTCGAACCGTCCACCGAGGCGCCCTTGGTCACCAGAATAGAGGTGCAGGCATCGGTTTTAACCGGCAGACCGAGGGCCACCGCAGACGCTAGAAAAACGACAACTGCGTTCTGTGCGCGACTCATTTGGATACTCCTTTTGCAGACCGTAAGAGATCGAGATGGTGGCAGGTTTAGCGCAATTGGGTGCCTGGTGTAAACCGGATTAAGTCAGCCTAGGTCAGCCTAGGAGAGCACTTTGCGGATGCGGTCGAGGGCCCAGTCGATCTCCTCTTTGGAGATGACCAGCGGCGGGGCGAAGCGAATCACCGACTCGTGGGTCTCTTTGCAGAGCATGCGCTCCTCCTGCAGGCGCTCGCAGAAGGGGCGGGCCGGACCGGCCTTTGCGGTCAGCTCGACGCCGATGAACAGCCCTTTGCCCCGGATCTCTTTGACGTGCGGGGAATTGATCGCCAGCAACTGTTCGGCGAAATAGTGGCCCAACTCAGCCGAGCGTTGGACCAGCTTTTCGTCGCGGATCACGGCGATCGCGGCGCGGGCGACCGCACAGGCCAGCGGTGAGCCGCCAAAGGTCGATCCGTGCTCACCGGGCCGGAACACCCCGAGCACGTCGTTTTTCGAGGCGACTGCCGAGACGGGGAGGATGCCGCCGGACAACGCCTTACCCATCACCAGCACATCGGGGATCACCCCTTCGTGCTCGCAGCAGAACATCTTGCCGGTTCGACCGAAACCGCTCTGGATCTCGTCGGCGATCAGCAGGACGGTGTTGTTGTCGCAGATCTCCCGGCACCGTTTGAGGTAACCCGCCGGGGGGACCACCACGCCGGCCTCTCCTTGAATCGGCTCGACCAGGAAGGCACAGGTCTTGTCGGTAATCGCCGCGCTGAGAGCCTCGGCGTCCCCGTAGGGAATGATGGTGAACCCGGGGGTGAACGGACCGAATCCCTGGCGGTAGGACTCCTCTGAGGAGAAGCTCACCACCGTGGTGGTCCGGCCGTGAAAATTTCCGGAACAAACAATGATTTCAGCAGTTTCTGCGGGAATTCCCTTGATCGTGTGACCCCATTTTCGCGCGGCTTTGACCGCGGTCTCCACCGCCTCGGCGCCCGAGTTCATCGGCAGGATCATCTCCATGCCGGTCAGCTCGGCCAGCTCCTGACAGAGGGGGCCCAGCTGATCGTTGTGAAAAGCGCGGCTCGTCAGGGTGCATTTGTCCGCCTGATCCTTGAGCGCCTGGACAATACGGGGGTGGCGGTGCCCCTGGTTGAGCGCGGAGTACGCGCTGAGCATGTCCATGTAGCGATTGCCTTCGGGATCCTCTACCCAGACCCCTTCGGCACGGGTGATCACTACCGGCAACGGATGGTAATTGTTGGCGCCAAATTGTTCAGTGACGTCGATGATATCTTTGCTGTTCATCATGATCATTTCCTTACCTTAATAATCTCGGTCGTTTTTCGCCGATGACCAATGTTGGGCGAGCCCTTAGCACAGTACCGCAACATCGGCGAAGATCAATACGGGTTTTTGATCGATGAGGATTTTGCATCAAAACGGGGGCATCGTCCGGCAACAGGAGGGCTTTTTACTTCTTTTTTTTCTTTTTCTTCTCGGGCAGGGCGTTGATGTGGCGCTCGACCTTGGCTGCGGCGCTTGTCCGATCGAGTTTGACGTACAGAGCGTGTACTTTTCCCAGCAGCTTTCGCGCTTGTTTGTATTGCTTGTTCTGCTCGTGCAGGGCGGCGAGGCGGTGAATCACGCGGGCTTCTCCGTCCAGATCTTCCAGGTCGCGAAAGATGCGCAGGGCGCGGTTGAGGTTGTGCCGGCACTGGCGCTCCCGGCCCAGGGCCTCCTCTTCTTTGGCGATGAGAAAGAGGGCTTCGGCCTTTTCCGATTTGTTGTTGGTCACGTCAAAGAGCCGCAGCGCCTCGTTCAGGCTCTTTAGGGCCGCTTCGTGCTTGAGCTGTCTGGAGTGTAGCCGTCCCTGGGCGACGTGCAGGTCACCGAGCAGCTGTTTGCTCTTCACTTTTCCGCGGAGGGCGCTGGCCTGGTCGAACTGGCGACCGGCGTTGGCGTAATCCCCGAGTCGTGCCTCCAACGCACCGATACCCAAAAAAGTGGAGAACCGGCCCTCGTCGTTCTTGTGAACGTGGAACAGGGCCATCGCATCGGCGTAGAAGCGGCGTGCGTCGATCTCCAGACCGTTCTCCCGGGCAACATTGCCCTTGATGAGGAAGAACTTGGCCTTGTAAAGTTCGCATTTGTGACCGCACTTCTCAGCCAGCTTCAAGCCCCGGTCACCGAATTGCTTGGCCAGCGATAGGTCTTCATCGGCAAACGCCGTTGTTGCCCGCTGATGCACATCTTTGAGCTCCCGCTCAAAGGCGCGCAACTGACTGTTGTCCTTTTCCTCGGCGGGCGTCTCGACGACCGTTGAATCGGCGGAAACCTGCCGATGTTGGGGTTGTTCGCACGCGGTGCTCATCCCCGCGCAGAGAATCAGGGCCAGCTGAAAGGGGGGCGTTTTTTGTGGCATCAGTATTTGCGAGATCCGAAGCTTATGGTTGTCGATCCGTCGTGTTTCGTCGTCCCTGACTTCGTAGTTTTAACCAATTTTGGTTAAAATTCAAAGCGCAACTGAACCCCGGCCCGCGGTTTGAGCGGCCGGGCGTCTACCGACGTCCGGGGGGTTGGCTCGGGAATGAAGAACAGCACTGCGCCGGTTCCCACCAGACCGATTCCGCCGACCTGCAGTGGCCAAACGTACGCCTCCTCCGGAGAAGGGGAGCCGAATTTGAGCCCCATGATGACGCCGGCAACTGCGGCGGCAGCACCGACGCCAATCAGGGTCCAGGCCGTGGCGTTCT
>JANQET010000107.1 GCA_028278265.1 Myxococcota bacterium | reverse complement strand
GTGGCCAGTGCCCCATTGCAGATCCACATGCCCGGTTCGCAGATGCCTTCGTCCGCCGGGGGGGGATCCGGGGCCAAACTACAGGTGCCGTCGTCCGGCGGCGCCAAGTCGTCGATGATGTCGTTGCAGTTGTCGTCCAGGCCGTTGCAGGTCTCTTCAATCGGCTCGCTGGCCCCTTGACAATCCCATACGCCGGCGACACACACCAGTGTGCCGTCTTTGCAGGGACCGCAGGGTTCGGTACCGGTCAAGGGGTTCCCGTCCGCGTCCGCGTTGTCGATCATCCCGTCGCAATTGTCGTCCAGATTGTTGCAGACCTCATCAATCGGCCCCTGGCCCCCCTGACAAACACCCCAGTCCTCCACTCCCGACAGGGGCACTGTTTCACAGGCCTGCACGCCGAGCACGCAGAGCCCCTCCTCCGGATCGGCCGTACACCAGGAATAGAGCGCCGGATCACAGCCACCGCAAGACTGATAGATATCCTCGTCGGTCAGACCATCGCAGTCGTTGTCATATCCATCACAGATCTCGGTTTCCGTTGGGTTGGGGTGCACGCAATCCCAGTTGCCGCCCACGCATTGATACTGGCCGGGACCGCAGATCCCCTCGCCACCGTAGAGGGTGCAGCTGTCGTCGCCGCCGGGGTAAACCACCTCGCCCGGATCGTCGGTCTCCCCGTCGCAATCGTTGTCCCGGTTGTCACAGAGCTCTTCAATCGGTCCGATACCACCGACGCATTCGAGGCCCGTACCCGGATTGCAGCGCTCCACGCCCAGCCGGCACTCGCCCAACTCCGGGCTTCCCGGCACACAATCCCATGGCGGAGAGGGGTAGTCCACCGGATCACACCCGCCACAGGCGGCGCCGTCAGGCCAGCCACCGGGCGGTGCTTCATCGGTCTCGCCGTCACAGTTGTCGTCCACCCCGTCGCACACGGTTTCGCCCGGGTCGTCGCAAAAGTACTGTTGGGTGTGGTCATAGGTGAACGGAGGACTCAAGGTGGGCAATCCGGTGAGCTGGTTCTGCATGTCGCAGTACAGGGTCGACCCCTCGTCCACCCCCACATCGCCGGGACCGCAGACATAGCCGTCGCCGTTGGTGTCTCCGGGACAATCGCAGTCATCGTCCACGTAATTGCAGGTCTCCACCAGCAGGGATTCACTGACGATGGTGTACAGAATCGAGGTCAGGCTCTCCTGGGAATTGGCCATGAAGGCGTACCCCAAATCCCCGGCGCAGGCGGTATCGGGAGGGGTCCCCGTACAGTCCGTGCAGGGGGAGGCGCCGATGCCGCGGTTGGGGTCGAAGTGGCATCCCCCGGCCTGGGCCATCCAGTCGAGCACCGTGTTGCTGAAGGCCAACCCGATCACCCAGACATCGACGCCCAAATTGTCGTGCAGCAGGTCGGTCTGAACCACCGGATTGAGCGTGCCGTTGGACTGTCCGTCGGTGAGTACGATCAGGGAGTAAGGGCGGCAATCCCGCAGGGGATCCGCCGCGATGATGGCGCTGAAGTGACCGTAGACCGCTTCGATCGCCTCTCCCAAAGGCGTCCCGCCGCTGGCCCGCAACTCCTGCTCTTTGTAGTCCCCGGTCGGTCCGGCAAACAACAGATTGTCGTCTGCCTCGCCCGAACCGTTCGGCCGGTATTCGTGATGGTCCATCCACATGCGGATTTCGGCAGAGTTGCCGTCGTAGAAATCCACGGCCAACCACTGGGCTTGATTGGAAAAATCCTCACCGATGCCGCTGTATCTCAAGCAGTCGGCCCCTGACCCCTGATTGTTGCGGTAGTTGGCGACATCATTTCCACAGCTGTCGTTGAACGCCCAGACATCGGAGCAGTTGCTCTGGTCAGTGACATAGCTCTGGGCGAACTTCATCAAGCCGAACTCGATATCGCCCGAGGCGAAGACCATCTGGGTCATCGCCTCTTTGGCCAGGTAGAGCCGACTGTCGTTGATCCCGTCTCCGGGGCAGCAATTCCGACCGCCCGGCCAGGGATCGTTGCTGCCGTCCCCGTGGGTGTGACACCCGGGTACGTCGAGAGACATGCTCCCCGAGGTGTCGAAGAGAATCATGATCCGCGGTTTGATTTGGGTCTGCGCCCATGAGGATTGTGACGTCAAACCCACCACCGTGAACACTGCCACGGCGGTCAAAAGACGAAAGTCCCCCAAAACTCTCTTTCGACAGCTCATTACGGCCTCCTGCTTATGTATCATCTACTCTTCCCAGTAACTCTTCCCGGCGATCGCTCAGCTCTTATGCCACTGAAGAGACAATCGTCAGGAACCCCTAAATGTTTAGTGTTCCATACAGTATATTTTTATTTTTTTATTTTCATAAAAATTTAGTTTCACCCACAGCGGTATTGTAAAGAAGGTACCCCCTATTTAAATGAAACGAATACATTAAATAATAATCAGCAGTTATGAAACAACGGGAAAAGAGAGGAAACGACGCTGGCGCGGCTCTTGAGCAGCGCACGTATCGATAGACGAATTATTCGGTCAATAGGTATATTTTAGCCCCCACTCGAATGAGAGGGGTTATTGCGGCTTCTTGCCCTTACAGATGATGAGTGGTGTGTAGGTGAACCGTCGATGATCTTTGAAGAATTTCAAAAAATCATCGAAAAAATCCCGATATTCCGCTTCTGTATCAAAAAACGGCTTGGTCGCCTCCAGCTTGCAGGTCCAGTTGTACAGGTCCCCTTCTTTCACCGCTCCGTAGATCAGGTGATGGGCGGAAAAATCAATGTTTATCTGCTCACACCCCAAATCGTAGAGAAATGAATACAATCGCCGTCCGGCAAACGGATCAAAGTTGTGTCGCTCCTCCAGCTGACCCAATACCCTTTTCAACCGTTCTTCCAAATGCGCGGAGAGCCCGAAATGGCTCAAGCAGTTGTAGTCCAGGTCGATCAGACAGATGGTGCCCCCGGGCCGCAGAACTTTGTAGCTGTTCTGAACGATTTCAAATGCTTGCGCACGATAGTACTCCAAGAGGAACCGCATCCAGACAAAATCGAACTGCCCCAGATGCCCCATCGGCTGCCGCACATCGTGGAGCTGATAATGAAGGGTCGATGAACCGTTGTTCGAACGAGCGTGCTCAAGCCGCTCCTCCTTGTAGTCAACCCCGATCACCTCGCCCCCGGGTTGAACCAGTCGATCCAATACGCAGGTGGCTTTGCCCGAGCCGCACCCCAGGTCCACCGCCCGCATTCCCGGGGTCAGACCGGCCCACTTCGCTTGAGCCGCAACCGCGTCCTGATCGGTCTTGAGATCATGACGCTGGGCCTCTTTGTCACTTTCCATGAAATAATCGATCTCCATTTGCCTCGACTTTCTCCAATCTTTCACTTTCGCCACGTTTCGCCGCTGTGAATTTCACCAACAAAGTAGCGTGGCGAAAACTGTTTCAGCAAATTCACAAAATATTTACTTAAACCCGTGTACAAAATTATTCTCTGTTGGTAAAAGCGTGCCGCGTTAAGTGTACGGAACGATCAAAGTGGGGGCAAGAGACACATTTTGTATTCGATATCATCGAACACTGGTCCTGGAGGTCCAGAAATGCTGCAACCGAGAAAATTCCAAGCTGGTTTGTCCCGCTTGCGGATCACCGATCTGCCGAGAGAACGGACAACCACTCGTGAGGATCGCACTGCCCCTGCGAACCACATCAAACCGTTCGACCATCGCGCGCTGCTCTCAGGCCTTGATGAAGCCACCCTGGTCAAGCCCAGCGCCGTCATCAATTGCATCAACTATCGACACTTCACCGGCAAACCGCTCCACCTCTACCTGGAGCATGCCCAATACGGCGAGGAGTTTCTCTTCCCGGTCTACCCCAACCCCTGTGAAGGGGAGAAGTGCACCTGCCGCCTGCCCAGCGGCGAGCAGTCGATCCCAGAGAAGTACGTGGCGCGATACCTGCTGGCGCCCGACGGCCAGGATCTGCTGATCGTTCCCGTGCAAATGCACCTGATCGAACGGAACAGTATCGTGATCCAGCTGCCCGAGAAGAGCTACCGGGTCAATCAGCGGCGCAATCGCAGATACGACGGACAGGGCTTGACCGCCGGGCTGAGCCAGCACGCCTTTCAGGCTGAAGGAGAACTGATCGATTTCAGCCCGATCGGACTAAACGTTCTCTTGTCCGAACGGAACACCTCTTCTACGCGCTGGTTCAATCCAGACCAACCGGTGCTGTTGAACTTGAACCGGGACGGCCGCACCGTGTTCACCTCCCAGTGCACCTGTATTCGATCCGAGCGCCGGGATTCGGGCCTCCGGCAAATCGTGCTCGGTCCGGGCAACGGCCAGGGGCATCAGTTCTCCAAGCAGAAAGTGCGCAACCCGCGCCATCGCTTATCCCCGTCGTTGAGCGTCAGCTTCACCCACCCGTTCCTGGGCAAGAAGGTGCGTCGACCGATCTACGATATCACCACTGCCGGGTTCTCCATTCTGGAAGATGAGGACGACAGTGTGCTGCTGCCCGGCCTGGTACTGAGCGGACTGTCGATCTTCTATGCCGGGGTGTTCGAGCTGAAGTGCGACGTGAGCCAAGTGGTCTACCGCGCTGAACACGGTGACGGAAAGATTCGCTGCGGTGTCGCGATCTTGGACATGGATTTCCAGGACTACACCAAGCTGGCCAACATCCTCTCCAACGCTCTCGATCCCCATGCCCAAGTCTCCTCGGAGGTCGACCTGGAAGATCTGTGGCACTTCTTTTTCGAAACCGGGTTCATCTATCCCAAAAAGTACAAATCGATTCAGGTCAATCGAGCCGAGTTTACCCGGACCTATCAGAAACTCTACGACGGCAACCCCGATATTGTTCGTCATTTCACCTATCAGAAGAACGGTCGCATCTTCGGCCACATCTCCCTGGTTCGCGCCTATGAGAAGGCATGGATGTTTCACCACCTTTCGGCAAAACCGATGGATGGTCGGGGCACGGGGCCGATGATCATCAAACAGATCACCCATTTCATTAACGATCTCTATCGACTGCCGTCTGCCAACATCGATCACTACATCTGTTACTACCAACCGACAAATCGCTTTTCTCGGCTGCTCTTCGGCGGATTTGCCAAGCACGCCGGGGATGCGCAAATTTGCAGTCAGGATCGCTTCTCTTATCTCGAATGCCCCAAACAGGAGCAGGTACCCCATCTGCCTGAGGAGTGGTGTTTGGATCATTTTGCCCCGGCCGACCTGTTTGATCTTCGACAGTTCTACGAACATCAATCCAAGGGGATGATGTTGGAGGTGCTTCAACTGGATCAGGAAACCGATTCAGTTGAGCAGGCCTATGCGGATTGTGGATTTGTTCGCAAGAAGAACGCCTATTCCCTGTTGCACCAGGGCAGGCTCAAGGCGGTGTTGCTGGTCAACCGGACCGACTTTGGCTTTAACCTCTCGAACTTATTGAATTGTGTCAAAATCATCGTCTGTGATCAGCAAGACCTGACCTGGGACATCCTTCACGATGCGCTACAGGAACTGCTTCGAGAATACGCCGTCGAAAAAGTGCCGGTTCTCTGCTATCCCACGGAGTTTATGCAGACCCAACTGCCGGATGACCAGCTGAAGGAATATTTCTTTTGGGTGCTCAACGCTCGACATGTGGGTGATTTCATGATGACATCCAAGAAAAGGAGCAAGATCGGCCACTGGGAATAATTGCCAAAAGTTGCGTTCAGTCTAAATTCAAGATCGAATCAACGTCCCGGGGGAAGACTTCTAAGTGATCAGCGAATGGAACCTGCGCACGACACGACAACCAAATCCGCCACGCCCACCTATGACGACCACTCCCCCCTCTACAACAGTCGCATCTTCAAGGTCTATATCGACTATCTCTCGAAAAACCATCCGGAGATAAATCTCGAAGAGGTACTCGAATTCGCCGGCATCACCAGCTACGCAATTGAGGATCAAGCCCACTGGTTCAGTCAGACCCAGGTGGATCGGTTCAACCAAATCATCGTCCAGAAGACCGGTAATCCCAATATCTCCCGAGACGCCGGACGCTACGCCGTTTCCTCCGGCGGTCTCGCTGCTCTGCAGCAGTACCTGATGGGCTTCATGGGGCTCTCCTACGTCTACCTCTTAATGGGCAAGCTCTACGGAATTGTGAGCCGCGGGGCCACGGTCACGGCCAAGCGTATCAGAAACAACAAGGTGGAGCTGTTCTCCAGACCCAATCCGGGGGTCAACGAGAAGCCCTACCAGTGCCTCAACCGCATCGGAACCTTCGAATCCCTGGCCAATCTGTTCTCCAACGAGATGGCCCAGGTGGACCATCCGACCTGTCGGCACGAGGGCGCCGATCACTGTCACTACGTGATTACCTGGAAACGGACCGCTTCGATGTCCTGGCGGCTGGTGCGCAACATGCTCGTCGCCATCGGCATACCGCTACTGGCGATTGCGTTCTTCTACCTGCCGTTGTCGGTCTGGATCACCGCCGCCGGCCTGACGCTCTTTGGTACAATGGGACTCTCCCTGGCTGCGGTCCACTCGGACAACAAGGATTTGAGTCGGACCATCACCGAACAGGGTAACGCTGCCAAAGATCTACTGGATGAAATCAATGTCCGCCATGCCAACTCTTCGCTGGTGCAGGAGATCGGTCAGGCCCTGTCCAAAACCCTCGACATCACCGAGCTCGGCAACACGGTGGTCAGCACGATGGTCAAGCGTACCCAGTTCGATCGGGGGTTGATCATGCTGGTCAACCGGGAGCGAACCCGGCTCGTCTATCAAGCGGGATACGGCTACACTCCGATGCAGGAGGCCCTGATCAAGCAGAGCCGATTCCACCTGGACAACCCGGAATCCAAAGGGCCGTTCGTGCTGGCCTTCAAACAGCAGACGCCGTTCCTGGTCGAAGATATCGCCAAGTCCCTGCACAAAATATCCCCTCGCAGCCGCGAGCTGATCAATAAGCTGTCGGTCAAGTCGCTCATCTGCGCCCCGATCCTGTTTGAGCGCGAGGCACTGGGTATATTGGCAGTGGACAACGACAAAGCATCGGTCAAGTTCGACGAGAGCGATCTGCACTTGGTCGCCGGTATCGCCTCCCAGACCGGGGCGGGAATCGCTAACGCCAACTACTTTCGGCAACTCAAGGAGAGTGAGCAGGAGTACCGCCAACTCGTCGAGAGCGCCCGGAGCATCATCTTGCGGATGGACAAAAAGGGGGACATCACCTTCTTCAACGTCTATGCGCAGGGGTACTTCGGCTACGCCGAGCAGGAGATCCTGGGGCAGGACGTGCTCACAACCCTCGGTGTCCGCTCAGAGGTGACCGTCGACACGCTCCAAGAGATGGTGCAATCCCTGGAGGAAAATCCCCAACAAAAGGTGGTCAGCGAAAACGAGCACCTGCTGCCCGATGGCCGAAAAACGTGGATCACCTGGACCTACAGCCCGATCCTGGACAAAGACGATCACTTCGCAGAGATCCTCTGCGTGGGCAATGACATCACCGAGCTCAAGCACGCCAGTCAGGAGAAACAGGCCCTGGAGCGCCGGTTGCAGCGGGCGGAAAAAATGGAGGCCATCGGCACCTTGGCCGGCGGTGTGGCCCACGATCTGAACAATATCCTCGCCGGGATCGTGACCTATCCGCAGGCATTGATGATGAGTCTTCCGGCAGACGACACCCGATTGAGGAAGGCACTCGAATCGATCTCCGACGCCGGGGAGAAGGCCGCTGCGATCGTACAGGATCTGCTGATGTTGGCCCGTCGCGGAGTGACCAAGATGGAGGTCGTGGACCTGAACGAAATTACCCGCGATTTCCTCAGCAGCATCGTTTGCGCCAATTTGCGTCTGCTGCACACCGGGGTCACCTTCAACCGCTCCCTCGACGAACAACACCTCCATATCAGCGCCTCTCCGGCCCACCTGAACAAAGTGTTGCTGAACCTGGTGACCAATGCTGTCGAGGCGATGCCCGATGGTGGAGAGCTCATGGTCAGCACCAAGCAGTGCACCTATGACGAGAACTTCCACGGCTACGAGAACGTGCCCCCTGGAGCATACGCGGTCCTCTCGGTCAGCGACACGGGGATCGGCATTTCCGCTGAGGAGTCCGGGAGAATCTTCGAGCCGTTCTACACCAAGAAGGTGATGGCCCGCAGCGGTACCGGTTTGGGCATGGCTGTGGTCTGGGGGACGGTCAAGGATCACAGCGGTTTCATCGATTTCGAGAGCGACGTGGGTCAGGGCACCCGCTTCGAGCTCTATTTTCCGCTGACCGAACAAGAACCGGCCGTCAAACAGCCGTTCGATATCGAAGAATTTCGGGGAGCGGGAGAGACGATTCTGGTCGTCGACGACGTCAAGGCTCAGCGGGACGTGGCCTTTGAGTTACTCACCCGATTGGGCTACACCGTGGACACCGCGCCGAGCGGTCGAAGTGCAGTGGATTATGTGCGAGAAAACGCGGTCAACTTGCTGGTACTGGACATGATCATGGATCCGGAGTGCGACGGCCTCGAGACCTACCGCAAAGTGTTGGAGATGCACCCCGGGCAAAAGGCGATTATCACCAGTGGCTTTTCAGAAACCGTCCGGGTCAAGGAAGCGCAGCGCCTGGGCGCGGGGACCTATCTGAAAAAGCCCTACACCCTCGAGCAACTGGCCCGAGCTGTCAAGGATGTGCTCCACAGCAAAACCGTCCTCTGACCTCATCCCCCCAATCCCCTGCCCCACCGTTTTGACACCTCCACATTGGTATAGGGCCGGGATCACTGCGCCGGTTGGGGCATTTCTCGGCTACCACCTCAATTTGGTATAGCGGGGTGCCTTCCCAGCCGTCGAAGACACCGCCGAACGTCATCATCAACCACCTGAAATCGTTAGATAATTTACCGCTGCCGATTATCTGGCACAGGGCTTGCGGTATTGGACGGGAAAGGCGCGACAAGGCCTTTATCACCAAATCGGAAAACCGGAGAGAATCACTATGAAACGCAGAACAATTACCATTACCTTTGCCATCGTTGCCCTGGTGGCCACCGGCGCTATCGCTGCCGCGGTAATGCCCCAGGACCAATCCACATCGGATGAGGTGCCCGCGGCCACCGACACCACCCCCAAGGCCACTCCCATCGCGCCGGTGAACATCCGTACCGAGACGATCACCACCGCTACCCTCACCGAATACGTGTCAGTCAACGGTACGACCGCGGCTCGAACAGATGTAACCTACTCCGCCGAGATGCCCGGGCGCATAGAGTACCTGGGTCCGGCGCTAGGCCAACCGGTTCGGCCGGGTCAACTGCTGGCCAAAATAGATTTTCAGACCCTCAAAGCCCAGCAGCGCCAGGCGCGCGCGACCCGGGACTTGGCCCGGACGACCCACAGCCGGCTCAATGAGTTGGGGGCCGACCTGGTCTCCCGCCAAAAGCTGGACGAAGCGAACACAGCGCTGATCGGGGCTGCGGCCGGACTCGACATCGCCAACAGTGCCCTGGCCAAGAGTGTGGTTCGCTCGACCATTCGAGGGGTGGTCAGCGAAAAGTTTGTCGACAAAGCGGAATACGTGGCACCAGGAGCACCGCTCTTTCGCGTCGTGGATTACAGCACCCTGATCATTGAGGCCAAATTGCCCGAGACACAAGTGTCGATGATCGAGAAAAAGAACCCGGTCTCCGTCACTTTCGATGCTCTGGGGGAGAGCCGTCAGGGTCAGGTGGAGACCATTCTACCGGCGGCCGACCCGACCAGCCGCACTTTTACCGCGCGGATTAAAGTGGACAACAGAGATCTGAAGGTGTTGGTGGGCATGTCGGCCACCGTGAAGATCGCTGCCCGGGTGCACCGGGATGTGGTGGTGATCGACCAGGATATGGTGGTCGAGAGCGCGTCGGGTCGCAGCGTGTTCGTCGTCGAGAATGGCATTGCACAAGAGCGCTCGGTGAGGCTCGGTGCGGTCGAAGGGGACCGGGTGGTGATTCTCGAAGGAGTGGTTCCAGGGGAGACCCTGATCACCATGGGACACCGGGAGCTGATCGACACCCAACCCGTTCGGATCGTGAACTAGGCCTCACCCCCAGCATCGCCCTTCACCAACAGGAGATTTCCCAATGAAAATTACCCAAGCTGCACTCAAATACCGCACAACGGTCTATGTCCTCATCGCCTTCGTACTAGTAGGCGGCCTGGTCGCGTATCGATCCCTGCCGCTGGAGGCCAATCCGGAGGTGGAGATCCCCCTCCTGCTGATATCAACCGTTTACCCCGGAGTCGCCCCGGCCGATATGGAGCGGCTGGTGACCAATGTCATCGAGCGGGAGCTGAAAGACCTCAAAGACGTCAAAAAACTCTCCTCCTCCAGTTCGGAGTCGGTCTCCCTGGTGACCATTGAGCTGGAGAGCGGCGTGGCGCTGGACACGGCGTACCAAAAGGTGCGCGACAAGATCGACCGGGCCAAGCGCGATCTGCCGGCAGAAGCCGAGGAACCGGACATCATCGAAATCAACATCTCCGAGTTTCCGATCATGCTGGTCAATGTTTCCGGTGATTACTCCCTCGAAAAGCTCAAAGTGGTCGCCGACGGCCTCAAGGACAAGATCGAGCAGGTGCCCGGCGTCCTGGGCGTGGATCTGAACGGGGGGCGGGATCGGGAGGTTCAAATCTACCTCGACCCGCGAAAAATGGAGCACTACCGCATCGGCGTGGGTCAGGTCATCGCCCGCATTCAACAAGAGCACCGGACCACCCCGGCGGGCAGCGTGAACCTGGGGGGCAGCAAGTACTCGGTGCGCATCCCTGGGGAGTACAAAGACGTCAAGCTGATGGAAGAGATCGTGATCAAGGCCCCGGGCGGCCACCCGGTGCTGCTGGCCGATCTGGGCCGGGTGATCGACGGCTTCAAAGAGCGGGAAACCATCTCCCGCACCGACGGCGCCGAGAGTGTGACCCTGCGCGTCAAGAAACGGGCCGGAGAGAACATCGTCCGGGTGGCCGATGACGTGCGCCAACTGCTCGAGGAGCACGAGCCTTTCCTGCCTGCGGGAACGACCTACACCGTCCGCCAGGATCAGAGCGAGTTTGTCCGGGATCTGGTCTCTGACCTGGAAAACAGCATCATCACCGGTTTGATCCTGGTGCTCGCGGTGCTGCTGTTCGCCATGGGGCTGCGCAACGCGTTCTTCGTCGCGATCGCCATCCCCCTGTCGATGCTGCTCAGCTTCATTATCCTCCAAGCGATGGGAATTTCGCTCAACATGGTGGTCCTCTTCTCGCTGATCCTCGCCTTGGGGATGTTGGTCGACAACTCGATTGTGGTTGTGGAAAACATCTATCGACACGTAGCCGAGGGGGCCTCCCGCGCCCAGGCGGCCCTCGCCGCCACCCGGGAGGTGGCCTGGCCGATCATCGCCTCCACCGGCACCACGGTGATGGTGTTTGCCCCGCTGGCCTTTTGGCCCGGCATGATGGGGGAGTTCATGGTCTACCTGCCGGTGACGGTGATCGCGGTGCTCGGCTCCTCACTGTTCGTGGCCCTGGTGATCAACCCGGTGGTGGCGGCCAGCTTTCTCAAGGCCAAGGGCCGAAAGATGTTCGACGACTCCGGGGCGGCCAAGGGCTGGCTCGTTTCCCGATATCAGCGGCTGCTGGCCTACAGTCTCGACCACCCCGGGCGGGTCCTCGCCGGTGCCGGGGCCGTGTTGACTGCCACGGTGATCCTGTTCGGCGTCGTGGGCAACGGGGTGGAGTTCTTTCCCCGAACCACTCCCGAGCGGGCCCAGGTGATCGTCACCGCCCCCCAGGGCACCGTGCTCAGCGAAACCGATGCCCTGGTCCGACAGGTCGAGACGCTGGCACAGCGAGAGGAGAACGTGCAGAACGTGATCGCCAATGTGGGGGCCGGCGGAGGAATGTTCTCCGGTGCCACCACCCCGACCCATAGCGCGATTATTGATATTGAGTTCGCCGACCGCCACGACCGCCAACACTCCACCTGGGAGACGGTCGAGTCTTTGCGCCAAAAACTGGCCACCCTGCCGGGGGCGGAGTATCGGTTGCAGCTCGAAGAGATGGGCCCCCCCACCGGCGCGCCGGTTTCGGTGGAGCTCTCCGGACCGGAGTTCATCACCCTCGAGGCGTACGCCCAAAAGATCAAGCAGTTGATCGCCACGGTGCCCGGAGTGGTCGACATCAAAGATGATCACGAAGGGGGCAAACCGGAAATCCGTGTGGAGGTGGACCGCACCAAGGCCAAGCTGCGCAAGGTGGATACGTTGGCCATCTCCACCGCGATTCGCGCAGCGGTCAACGGCATCGAAGCGAGCGTGCTGAGGGAAGGGGATGAGGAGACGGATATCGTGGTGCGGTACGACGAGCAGTTTCGCGATTCGATCGCCGATATCATGGACATCCGGGTGACCGGCGGCGACGATGTTCAGATCCCCCTGCGGGATGTGGCCCGGGTCACCACCACCGGAGGATTGGGCAGCATCAAGCACATCGATCAAAAACGGACCATCGCGGTGAGCTCCGACGTCAGCGGCCGCAGCTCGACCGAGGTGATGATCGATGTTCAACAGGTCCTGGCGAACCAGCTGGAGCTGCCGGCGGGTTATCAGCTGCGGTTCTCCGGTGAGAGTGAGGAGCAGGACGAATCGGCGGCCTTTTTGGGGCGGGCCTTTGGCATTGGGTTGATGCTGATGTTCCTCATCCTCATCACTCAATTCAATTCGATTCAGCGGCCGGGGCTCATCTTGGGCTCGGTGCTGATGTCGATGATTGGTGTACTGGTCGGCCTGATGATTACGGGCAACAAGTTCGGCATCATCATGACCGGACTGGGAGTGATTTCCCTCGCCGGAGTGGTGGTGAACAACGCCATCGTGCTGATTGACTACACGGATCAATTGCGCAGGAAAAAAGGGCTCCCCTTAAAGCAGGCGCTGCTCCAGGCAGGAGTGACCCGGTTTCGCCCGGTGTTGCTCACGGCGATCACGACGGTATTGGGATTGGTACCGATGGCTCTCGGGGTGGGGATCGATTTCAAGACGCTGACCATCGATGCAGGCGCACCGACCACTGAAATGTGGGGTCCCATGGCCCAGGCGGTTTGCTTCGGCCTGATCTTCGCCACAGTCCTCACCCTGGTGATCGTCCCCACGATGTACCTGGGTCAAGAAACCGCCAATCAATGGATCAAGCGCCAAGCCAATCGAATCGCCGGAGTGTTCGGTCGTCTGCCCGTCCCCCAGAACGCACCCAACTAAAACAGTCCCGCTGACCTTTTTGATGCACCGCTGGACACAAAGTGGTGTAACGTATTCATCTGACAGGACACCAACAAAGAGCACTGGTTCGTCTCGAACGAGGAGGAAACAGCATGAAATGGTTAAAACGGGTTCTGATCATCATCGCTGCATTGATCGCGATCATTCTAATTGTCGCGGCAATAGCGCCCAAGGAGTACGCAGTGCAGCGGGAGGTGACGATCAACAAGCCGTCGACAGAGGTGTTTACCTACGTCAAATATCTCAAGAATCAAGACAATTTCAGTGTTTGGGCCACGATCGATCCAGGGATGAAAAAAGCGTTCAAAGGCGAGGACGGCACCGTCGGCTTCATCTCCTCCTGGGAGAGCACAAACCAAGACGTGGGCCGAGGCGAACAGGAGATCAAAAAGATTGTCGAGGGAAAACGGATCGATTTCGAGCTGCGCTTCCATGAGCCGTTCGAATCGACCGATCAGGCCTACATGTCAACCGAAAGCACCGGCGCGGGCAGCACCAAGGTCACCTGGGGCTTCAACGGTGCAATGCCCTATCCGATGAACCTGATGTTGTTGGCGATGGACATGGACGGCATGTTGGGCGACCAGCTGGCCCAGGGACTAACCAACCTGAAGACCATTCTCGAAAAGCAGTAGCCCAATCCACAACCGGGCAGCTGCCGGTTTACTCCGGCTCGTCGGTCGTTTCCTTTGGTGCCGCTGCTTCGTTGCCCAGATTTTCGAGCCACAGAGCCAGTCTTTGGGCGACGATATCTTTGGCCCCCAGGCCGAAGGCCAGCCCCAGGGCGAGCCCCACCGCGCCCAATAGGATCAGGAATCCCACCGAGATTAGATTGGTTTCAATCTCCAGCTGCTGAATGGCGGTGAGCACAATGAACACCACCATGATCCACTTCACCAGCTTGCCCAGCAAGAAGGCGTAACCGATTTCCGCATTGGCAGCGGTGGTGCGCACCAGATCCTCGATGATCGAGGCGAGAAACAGACCGAGGATCAGGATGACGAGCGCCGCGAAAATTCTGGGCAGAAACGGTACCAACGTGGTCGAGAGCCCGATGTCGATGTCCCAGATGCCCAGGATCATCACGAGGAAGATGATCAGCGCGATCCAGTACACCAAGCCCCCGAGCAGGGCGATTGATGTCTTCTTCATCCCCCCCTTCCTGAGAAAAGCCTCGATGCCTGACTTTTCGGCGACCACGTCAATTTTGAGGGCACGAAGCCCTTTGACGATGAGCAGCTTGAGAATCTTTGCGATGATCCAACCGCCCACCAGCAGAATGAGGGTGGCCAAGATCTTAGGCCAGTGAGCGTTGATCACGTCGGCAAACTGAATCAGCGGGTCCTTGATGGTTTCCCACATATCAAGTCCTCCTTGTTGTTTGAGACATGCCTCTGAGATTTAAACTATAGTACCCTTTTTGCGTCGCAGCACAAACAAAGATCTTTTACCCATCACCGTTGTGATGGCTGTTCTGCACGATCCGGCCGGGCTGCCGCTGGCGTCCCCTCCCCCTGTGGTAAAATTTCATTCATGACGGTTGGGCAAGTGATTGGCTGGTTCATCCTCCTCATCGGAGTGGGAGCCCTGCTCTTTTGGCTCCACCGATTGTGGCGCACCCGACCCTGGCGCGGTCCCCGGCCCCGATATCCGGTCGTTCTGGTGCACGGGATTCTCGGCTTCGACGAAATCGGTATCGGCACGGCCAAGCAAAAGTACTTTCGCGGTATTGCCGAGCACCTGGCCTCCCTCGGGATCACCCTCCACCGACCTCTGCTACCCAAATTGGCATCCATTGAGCAGCGCGCCCGAATACTGGCCCAGGTGATCGAAGCCCTGCCCTGCCGACGGGTCAACATCATCGCCCACAGCATGGGGGGCCTCGACGCCCGGATGGCGATCAGTCAGTTGGGTGTGGGGCGCAAAGCGGCCTCCCTGACCACCATCGGCACCCCGCACCGGGGAACCCCGATCGCCGACCTGGGGGCCAACCTGTTCCACAAAAAGTACGGCTTGGGCCGACTGCTGGGAGCCCTGGGCGTGGGGGTCGACGCGATCGACGATCTGACCAGTGCGAGGATGAAAGCGTTCAATGAACAGGTGCCCGACGTCCGCGGGGTCCGCTACTTCTGTGTGCCCGCCGGGTTCGATCAGCACCGGAACAACCTCCATCCCCTACTCACCCCCAGCCATGCTTATCTCCGTCACAGCGCCGGTGCGAGCGACGGCCTGGTGCCGGTGGACTCCCAACGGTGGGGACACTGCTTGGACCCGATCGAAGCCGACCACTGGGCCCAGATCGGGTGGTCCAACTCGTCGACGTTCGACGCGCCCGGATTGTACGAATCCCTCTTGCTCAAACTGCGCCGCTCCGGCCTCTGACGAACGGGAATAATTGTGGTACTTCGAGCGTCTTCATCGACAATGAAGTTGCAAGCAACACGGCATTGGCACGCTATCCGCGCTCTGCTCAAACCCCTATCGAGAAGGCGCGTGCGCCGGGTGTTGCTGATATGCGCGTTTCTCGGCGGGTGTGGAGTGGTGACGGGCACCAATGTCTGGATCGGGAACTGTGCCAACCGCTACATCTACACCGACCTCGAATCCGTGCCCCCCAGGCACACGGCAATCGTCCCCGGTGCCCGCGTCTATCGGGACGGCACGCCCACCGCAGTTCTCGAAGACCGCCTTTTCGCCGCACTCTCCCTCTATCGCGCCGGCAAGGTCGACAAGATTCTGGTCTCCGGGGACCACCTCGCCCAGGAATACGACGAAGTGAACGTGATGTGGTACTGGCTCTCCGAGCGCAATGTTCCACCCGAGGACATCTTCCTCGATCACGCGGGCCTGCGCACTTTCGATACCATGGTCCGGGCCAACCGGGTGTTCACCGTTGAAAGCGCCATTGTCTGCACCCAGGCCTTTCACCTTCCGCGCTCGGTGTTTCTGGCCCGCCGGGAAGGTATCGACGCGGTGGGGTTGGTGGCGGATCGCCGGGCCTATCTGTATGCCAAACGGGACAAGGGTCGGGAGCTGATCGCCAAAACGGTCGCGTTTTTAGACAGCTACCTCCTGGGAACCGAGCCCCGATATGGTGGCGGTCCGTTCCCGATCAACGGCAACGGACAGATCACCCACGATCGGTTTACCGGGAAAAAACGGTAGGCACACCTGTGAAACCGGTGGAAACACCGGTAAAACCGGTGGGGCTACCGTTTCTGCAGATACCCCATCACCCCAAGCGCCGCCCGCCGGCCGTCGGCGATGGCCCGCACCACCAGTGAGGGTCCCTCATCCACGTCCCCGGCGGCAAAGACCCCCGGCTCAGCGGTCATGTTGGCCCGGTCCACCGTGATCAACCCACGGCTGTTGAGCGGCACCTGGTAATCGCATTCGATCAAGCCCAGGTCCACCGCATCGAAACCGGTGGCCAGCAGAACCAAATCGGCGCTCACGCTGAATCCCGTACCGGCTATTTTTTGGGGTCGGGTCAGCTGTCCTGTGTCATCGGTTTCCCATCGCACCTCGCAGCAGCGGAGCTGCCGGACTTGGTGGGTTTCATCCCCCACGAATGCCTCGG